>DAIEMM010000409.1 GCA_027349605.1 Anaeromyxobacteraceae bacterium | reverse complement strand
GAAGGCCAGGACCGCGTCGTGGTCCACCCTGCGGAACGCATCGCGTGAACCGGCCTTCTTGATCGTCGTTCCGAGGCAGCTGAACGCGGCGTCCGGCGGGTGAAGCGCCTCGAACGCGGAGGCCGTCGAGAAGTCGGTCACCACCTGGGTGAGCTTCGGATGCCGGAGCTCCAGCTTGCGACGCCCCACGGAGACGACCTCGTCGAAACCGTCGTCCTGGAGGAGCAGGCCGAGGAGCTCCCCGCCCACGAGTCCGCTCGCGCCGGCCAGCCATGCGGTCGTCATTCCGCCGGAGAGCGTACCGCGGGGGCCGGGCTCCGAGCTACAGCAGGAGGCGGGCGAGGAGGCCGAGCGTGGTGGTGTAGCCGGTCGCCGACCGCCGGACCCGTCCGTGCTCGTCCAGGAAGTAGACCGTGGGGAAGGCCTCCACGTGGAACGCGCGCAGGACGGCGTCGTCGCCCAGCAAGACGGGATAATCGACGTCGTGGTCGCGGAGGTAGGCGCGAACCTGGGCCACGTCCTCGAAGGAGGCGGCGACCGAGACCACGCGCGCCCGGTCTCCGGCCAGCCGCAGGGCCCAGGAGAGGTTCTGCGATTCGGCAGCGCACACGGTGCACCAGGGCGCCCAGAAGGCGAGCAGCACCGGCTTGCCCCGGAGCGAGTCGAGGGCGACCGGCTTCCCGTCGAGCGTCGTCAGGACCGCGACGGGCGTCTCCCCGCCGCCCAGGTGATCGCGGGTCTGCCACGCTCCGAGCCCGAGGACCAGGGCGGCCACGACGGCCAGGTCGATGCTCCACCGGACCCAGCGTCGCGGATGGACCCGGCCCTCGCCTACTTCGCCTGGACCTTGCAGGTGCTGATCCCGATGAGCCGGTAGAGCGGGCAGAATCCGAGGAGGCCGGTCGCGAGCGGGACGAGCCCGACCCATCCCCAGGGCGTGTGCGGGCCCACCACGGTGAGAGAGAGCAGCGCCAGTCCGATCGCCACCCGGATCACACGGTCGGCGGTTCCTTCGTTCGTCATCGTCGTCACCTCCTTGCCGGTGGGAGCCGCCCTGGGCCCGGAGGGTTCCTTCCTCGTGGCCCCCGTTTGGGGCGTGCGGGATTCCTTCCCCGTCACGGGTGTTCCATCCACATGGACCGGCCCGTCGTGATCGTCGTTCGCCCTGGAGCCCGAACGCGAACCGTTCTCGGGTGGCTCAGGCGGATGCTCCCCGCGGCAATCCTCCTCGTTTCCTCCGCGAATCTCGCCGATGCCGTCGACGGCCAGGTGATCGTCCTGGAGAACGTCGACGTCGATGCCGGCCCGCTGGGCCTCGCCGACGCCATCCACCGGCAGCTCTGATCCGTTCCGGGAGCCCGGGGGGAGCGCGCCACATGTGCCCTTCGCCAGGATCGGGCCCGTCGCCGCCCTCCGTTCCCGGGCCCGACCTCGCGGCGGGTCTCTCCTCGTCGGAGGCGGCGTCCCGGCTCCGCCTGCACGGGCGCAACGAGGTCCCCGAGGAGGCGTCGCATCCCGTCCTCCGCTTCCTGAAGAAGTTCTGGGGGCCCTCGGCCTGGATGATCGAGCTGGTGGTGCTCGTCTCCGGTCTGCTCCACCGGCTCGCGGACGTGGCGCTGGCCGCCGGGCTCCTCGTCGCCAACTCCGTCCTGTCGTTCGCGCAGGAGGGGCGCGCCCTGGCTGCCGTCGAGGCGCTTCGCTCCCGCCTGGCCGTGAGCGCGCGCGTCCTGCGGGACGGGGCGTGGCAGGTCGTCCCGGCGCCCGAGCTGGTCCCGGGTGACCTCGTCCGCCTCCGCTCCGGCGATTTCGTCCCGGCGGACGCGAAGGTGGTCACCGGGGACCTGACCGTGGACCAGTCGGTGCTGACCGGGGAGTCGAAGGAGGTGTCCCGGGGCGCGGATGGCCTCCTCTACTCCGGGTCCCTCGTCCGGACCGGCGAGGCCACGGCGCTCGTGACCGGCACCGGGGCCCAGACCTTCTACGGCCGTACGACCCAGCTGGTGCAGAGCTCCCGCCCTCGCCTGCACGTCGAGGAGGTGGTCGCCCGCGTGGTCCGGTGGCTGTTCGTGATCACCGGCGCCCTGACCGGGACCGCGCTGGGGATGGCGCTCGTCCGCGGCCTTCCCCTCTTCGACGTCCTGCCCCTCTTGCTCCTCCTGCTCCTCAGCGCGATCCCCATCGCCCTCCCGGTCATGTTCACGGTGAGCATGGCCGTCGGCGCGATGGAGCTGTCCAGGCGCGGCGTCCTCGTGACCCGCCTGAGCTCGGCCGAGGATGCCGCCACCATGGACGTCCTCTGCGCCGACAAGACCGGGACCATCACCCGGAACCAGATCGCCGTGGCGGCCGTGGCTCCGCGGCCGGGGTTCACCGAGGACGAGGTCGTCCGCCTCGGCGCCATGGCCTCCGAGGAGGCGGACCAGGACCCCATCGACCTGGCGTTCGCGGCCGAGGCCCGGCGCCGGAAGGTCCTGGACGGCTCGCTGCGACGGCTCGCCTTCCGGCCGTTCTCCGCGGCGACGAGGAGGACCGAGGCCGACTTCGCGATGGAGGGGCGAACGCTGAAGGTGACGAAGGGGGCGCTCGAGACGGTCGCGGACCTGTGCGGGCTCGGCGCGGAGGCTCGCGAGGCGCTCCAGGGTCGCGCCACCTCGGAGGCGGCGCTGGGACGGAGGACGCTCGCCGTCGCACGCTCCGGCGAGGGCGGCCGGATGGAGCTGGCCGGCCTGGTGATGCTGCACGATCCCCCCCGCCCCGACTCGCGAGACCTCATCGCCGAGCTTCGCCGCCTCGGGGTGGGGGTCAAGATGCTCACCGGCGATGCGCTGCCCGTGGCGATCGAGGTGGCGCGGTCGGTTGGTCTCGGCGCCATCGAGACCGTCGGTCCACTGCGGGAGGACCTGGCGAGCGACCCGGCTCGGGCGGCAGCGCGGACGGAGGGGATCGACGGCTTCGCGGAGGTCTTCCCGGAGGACAAGCACGGGGTCGTCCGGGCGCTGCAGGGCGCCGGGCACGTGGTGGGGATGACCGGCGACGGCGTGAACGACGCTCCGGCGCTCCGGCAGGCCGAGGTGGGCATCGCCGTGCGCAACGCCACCGACGTGGCGAAGGCCAGCGCCAGCGTGGTGCTCACCGCCGACGGGCTCACCGGCATCGTGGAACTCGTCCGGAACGGCCGCGTCGTCTACCAGCGCGTCCTCACCTGGATCGTGAACAAGGTGAGCCAGACCATCCAGAAGTCGGGCTACGTGACCCTGGCCTTCCTCGTCACCGGGCGCTTCGTGGTCTCGACGTTCGGCATGATCCTGCTCCTGTTCCTCACCGACTTCGTGAAGATCGCGCTCGCCACCGACCGGATGCAGGGATCGCAGCACCCGGAGACCTGGAAGATCGCCGGATGGGTCCGGCTCTCGGCCGTCCTGGGAGTGCTCCTGCTCGCGGAGAACCTCGCGCTTCTCGCGCTGGGCTCGCGGCTCTTCGGCCTGGACGGGAACCTGGACGCGGCGCAGACCTTCTCGTTCCAGGCGCTCCTCTACTCCGCGCTGTTCGCCATCCTCTCGATCCGGGAGCGGGATCACTTCTGGAGGTCGCGCCCCAGCGCGGTGCTCGCCGGTGCGCTGGCGGGGGCCGCAGCCCTCGGAGCGCTCCTGCCGATCGCCGATCTCCCCGGGTTGCGCCGGATCCCGGCGGAGCAGACGCTCCTCGTGATCGGCTTCGCCCTGCTGACGTCGCTCCTCGCCAACGACCTCGTGAAGACCCTCTTCATCCGTCGAGCCCGGCTCGCATCCTGAGCCTCGATCGCCGCCCCGTCGCGGTCATGCCACCGGAGTTGCGGCAGGCAGCTCCATCCGGAGCACCGATCCCTCCCCGAGCGTGCTCTCCAGCGTGAGGGTCCCCCCGTGGGCCGCCACGATGACCTTGCAGATCGAGAGGCCGAGCCCCATTCCCTGACCGATTACACTATTCGTGAAAAAGGGCTCGAAGACCCGCTCGAGGATGGCGGGGTCCACTCCCACGCCTCGGTCGATGACCTCCAGGCGCGCCATCCCGGGGCTGCCCGGCACGACCCGGATGAGGATGCGCCCCAGCTCACCACCCTTCGACGCCTTCGCCGCGTTCGTCACGAGGTTCACGACCACCTGCTCCATCTGGCCGAAGGATGCCAGGACCTCGGGGGCTCCCCCGTCCTGGACGTCGACCTTCGCCGCTCGGCCGACCGAGGCGGGCAGCCACCGCATTGCGTCCCGCACGACGTCGATCAGCCGGACGAGCGTCCTCTTCTGGTCCGGGCGACCGAACACCGCGAGGTCCCTCACAATCTGAGCGATTCGCCTCCCGCCCTCCTGGGCGTCCGTCAGCGCCTCGACCATCTCTTCGAGTTGCTTGCTCGCGTTCTCGCGGTCGAACGGGCCACCGCCGCCGACTGCTTCCAGAAGTTCCCGGGCAACCGAGAGGGCCATCTCCTCGTCCGCGAGGGCGGCCGCGAGGGGG
>DAIEMM010000400.1 GCA_027349605.1 Anaeromyxobacteraceae bacterium | reverse complement strand
CGCCATGGGCGAGGTCTTCGAGTCCATCCGCCTGGTGGCCGAGACGGCCTCCACCGTCCTGATCACGGGCGAGAGCGGCACGGGCAAGGAGCTGGTCGCCGCCGCGGTGCACCACCACTCGGCGCGCCGCGAGCGCCCCTTCGTGAAGCTCAACTGCGCCGCCCTGAACGAGGGCGTCCTCGAGAGCGAGCTCTTCGGCCACGTGAAGGGCGCCTTCACCGGGGCCAACCGGGACCACAAGGGGCTCTTCGAGTCGGCCAACGGCGGCACCATCTTCCTCGACGAGATCGGCGACATCCCGCTCTCGACGCAGGTCCGGCTGCTCCGCGTGCTCCAGGAGGGCGAGATCAAGAAGGTCGGCTCCACCGACCCGGTCAAGGTGGACGTCCGCGTCATCGCCGCCACGCACCGCGACCTCCCCAAGCTGGTCCGCGCCGGCAAGTTCCGCGAGGACCTCTTCTACCGGCTCAACGTCATCGCCATCCCGCTCCCGCCCCTGCGCGACCGGCTCGACGACGTGCCGCTTCTCGCCCACCACTTCGTCCGCCGCTACTCCGACCGCCTGGGCAAGAAGGTGCGCACGCTCGCTCCCCCGGCCATCGAGCTGCTCTGCAGCTACCGCTGGCCGGGCAACGTGCGTGAGCTCGAGAACGCCATCGAGCGCGCCGTCGTCCTCTGCCGCGGCGACTCGATCCAGCCCACCGACCTGCCGCCGTCGGTCACCGGGCGCACCGCGCCGGTGCTGCGCGAGGCGGTGAACCCGGGAGACGACGCGGAGCTGCTGGCCCAGAGCTACGCCTCGGCCAAGGACAACGCACTGCGCAACTTCGAGAAGCGCTACGTCGAAGCGCTCATGCGGGCCTGCGACAACAACATCTCCGCGGCGGCGCGCAGGGCCGGGATGGACCGCTCCAACTTCAAGAGGGTGCTCCGGAAGTACCGCTCCGACGTGGAGGACGACGTGGACGGCGAGCCCCTGCCGCCCGAGGCCATGGCCTAGGCGCTAGCGAGCCCGCTTCCGGGGCGAGTCGAGGAGGAAGGCCCGCGTCAGGGCGACGATCCGGGGCAGCGACCCGGTCAGCTCGTGGCCGTCGTCGACCACCTCCAGCCGCGCGCCCGGGGTGCGGTCCACCCAGGCCCGCACGTCCTCCAGCGGCACGGTGTCGTCCCGGGCCCCGGCGATGCAGAGGGCGGGGACGCCCACCACCGGGAAGGGCGGCCAGGAGGAGGCGTCCTCGAAGAAGGCCCAGCCGATGCGCCGGGGCCCGTTGGTGACGTGGTGGTGCACCTCGACGCTCCCCTCCCGCTGCCAGCGCTCGATCTCCCCGGGCGAGAGCCGGGCCCGCCAGCGCTCGTGGAGGCGGAAGGCGGGTGCCAGCAGCACGAGCCGGGTCACCGAGGGATTGCGCGAGGCCGCGAGGGCGGCGAGCCACCCGCCGAGCGAGCTCCCCACGATGGCGTGGGGACCAGGAGCGGCGGCGAGGGCCTTCTCGGCGATGGCCAGCATCGACGAGGGCGTGCTTCGCTCGAAGCCGTCCTGCCCGGGAGTCAGGTCGAGGCGGACCGGGACGATGCCGTCGCCTGCGAGTCCGGCGGCGATGGCCGTCGCCTTGGTCGAGCCGGGGCCCGAGGCGAAGCCGTGGAGGTAGAAGATCATCGCGCCATCATGCCTCGCCGGACGTCATACCCAAAAGGGGATGGCCCGGGCGGGGTGCGCCCCGGGGCAGGCCCGGATATGGCCCCCGTCCAACGGAGGTAGCCATGGACCTGAAGCCCGACACCCAGACCCCGCTCTCGCAGGTGCTCGCCGGAAAGGCGCGCGGCTCGTCCACCCTGACGGTCCCTCCCGACATCACGGTGGCGACGGGGGTCGAGGTGCTGAACAGGAACCAGGTCGGCTCGGTCCTGGTGATGGACGGGGCGCGGCTGGTCGGCATCTTCACCGAGAGGGACATCCTGCGCCGGGTGGTGGGGGAGCGGCGCGATCCCGCCACGACGAAGGTGTCCGACGTGATGACCCGCGACCTGGTGTTGATGCGCCCGACGTCGTCGGTGGTGGACGCCATGCGGGTCATCTCCGAGAAGCGCATCCGCCACGTCCCGGTGGTGGAGGGCAACATCGTCCTGGGCGTGGTCTCGCAGGGCGACCTGAACCACTGGCTGGTCCGGAACCGCGAGGGGCAGATCCAGGACCTGGTCGACTACGTGACCGGCCGGTATCCGGCCTAGGCTCACCCGCCCTCCTTCCCGGCGCGCAGCCGCGCCAGGCGCTCGAAGAGCTCGCGCTCCAGCCCGGTCCCGGACGGGTTCACTATACGTGTTCCGCGCAGCGCGTCGGGCAGGTACTCCTCGGCCACGTAGTGGCCCTCGAAGTTGTGCGGGTACCGGTACCCCCCGCCGTATCCCATCGACTACATCAGGCGGGTGGGCGCGTTGCGAAGCGAGAGCGGCACCGGGAGGGGCCCCCGCTCGGTCACCAGCTTGCGGGCCGCGGCGTACGACGCGATGACCGTGTTCGACTTGGGGGCGAGCGCCAGGTAGGTGGCGGCCTGGGTGAGCGGGAGGACCCCCTCGGGCATGCCCACGAGCTCGAGCGCCTGGAGGGCGGAGGTGGCGACGACGAGCGCCTGGGGATCGGCGTTTCCCACGTCCTCCGCGGCGAAGATCACCATGCGCCGCACCACGAAGCGCGGTTCCTCGCCGCCCTCCAGCATCCGGACCATGTAGTAGACGGCCGCGTCCGGGTCGGAGCCGCGCATGGACTTGATGAAGGCGCTCGAGAGGTCGTAGTGCTGCTCGCCCGCCTTGTCGTAGGGCAGGGGCTTGTGCTGCATCGCCTCCTCGGCGTCCGCGACGGAGATCTCCTCCCGGCCCCCCAGGCGCACGGCCGCGGCGGCCGACTCGAGCGCCACCAGCGCCCGGCGTGCGTCCCCGTAGGCCGACCGGGAGAGCGCCTCGCGGGCCTCGGGCGAGAGCCGGAGGGTTCCGGCCAGCCCGCGCGGGGACGCCACCGCCCGGTCGAGCAAGGCGCCCACCTCCTCGTCCGTGAGGGCCCGGAGCGTCACCACCCGGCAGCGGGAGAGCAGCGCCACGTTGATCTCGAAGGAGGGGTTCTCGGTGGTGGCGCCCACCAGCGTGACCGTCCCGGCCTCGACGTGGGGCAGGAAGGCGTCCTGCTGGGACCGGGTGAAGCGGTGGATCTCGTCGACGAAGAGGATGGTTCGCTGGCGGTGAAGCCGGCGCCGCTCGCGGGCCGCCGCCACGATCTCGCGGATCTCCTTCACCCCGCCCAGCACCGCCGAGAAGGCGACGAAGGTGGCGCCGGTGCGCTCGGCCACGATGTGGGCCAGCGTGGTCTTCCCGGTGCCCGGCGGGCCCCAGAGGATGAGGGAGGGAACCTGGTCGGCCTCGATGGCCCGGCGCAAGGCGCTGCCCGCCCCGAGCACGTGCTCCTGCCCCACGAAGTCCTCGAGGCGGCGCGGGCGGAGCCGCTCGGGGAGCGGCTTCGTGGCGTCGTCCCGATCGAGGGCGTGGTCGAAGAGGTCCATGGGGCCG
>DAIEMM010000387.1 GCA_027349605.1 Anaeromyxobacteraceae bacterium | reverse complement strand
CGGCCCCCGCGTCGACCAGGGGCATGTCGGCGAGGAGGACCACCGCGGCCTCGGCGTCCGGGGGCACGGCGGCGGCTCCGGCCGAGACGGACGTGTTCTGCCCCTGCCGCCAGTCCAGGTTCACGACGAACCGGCAGGGGAGACCCGCGAGGGCCTCCCGCACGTTCTCCGCCTCGTGCCCCACCACCACGAGCAGAGGGTCGAGCCCCGCCTCGAGAGCGGTGCGCGCGGCGCGGCGGACGAGCGGCTCCCCCCCGACCTCCACGAGGAGCTTGTTCTGCCCCATCCGCGTCGCCGAGCCGGCGGCGAGCAGGATTCCGGCGATGGCCATGCGCTGCATTTACCCCGTCCCCGCCGGTGGTGCTACCGTGTCGGGCCATGAAGGCAGGGCTCGTCGGCTTCGCGCAATCGGGCAAGACCACCCTCTTCAACGCGCTCACCGGCCTCCACAAGGGCGGCGCGTCGGGGCGTGGCCAGGTGAACCTGGGCGCCATCAAGGTGCCCGATCCACGGATCGACAAGCTCTCGGCGATGTTCAAGCCGAAGAAGACCACCTTCACCGAGATGCGCTTCGTCGACGTGCCCGGGCCGGCCGGAAAGGGGAGCGGCCTCGATTCGGAGTCGCTCCGGGCGCTCGCCGAGGTGGACGCCTTCTGCCTCGTGATCCGCGGCTTTCCGGGGCTCGACGGCACCCCGGCCGATCCGGCCCGGGAGCTCGCCGACTTCGACGCCGAGCTCGTGCTCCACGACCTCGCCATCGTGGAGAGGCGTCTCGACCGGATGCGCAAGGAGCACGGCAAGGGGACCGGCGAGTTCCAAGAGCTGGAGCGGCTCCACGCCCAGCTCGACCAGGGCCAGCCGCTCCGCCTCATGAAGTGGAGCGAGGCCGAGGAGAAGGAGCTCGCCCACTTCGCCTTCCTCTCCCGCCGCCCGATGCTCGTCGCCGTGAACGCCGCGGAGGGAGACGCGGCCGCGCCGCCCCCGGCCGCGGTGGTGGAGGCCGCCCGGGCCCGCGGCGCCGACGTCATCTCCCTGTGCGCCTCGGTCGAGGCCGAGATCGCCGACCTCGACCCCGCCGAGCAGCCCGAGTTCCTGGCCTCGCTGGGGCTCGCCGAGCCGGCCCGGGCCCGCTTCATCCGGGCCGCCTACCACCTGCTCGACCTGATCTCGTACTTCACCGTGGGCGAGGACGAGGTGCGCGCCTGGACCATCCGGCGCGGCGACAAGGCCCCGCGCGCGGCGGGCCGCATCCACTCCGACCTGGAGCGCGGCTTCATCCGCGCCGAGGTCGTGCACTACGACGACTTCGTGGCGCTGGGCAGCGAGTCGAAGGCCCGCACCGAGGGCAAGCTCCGGCTCGAGGGCAAGGAGTACGTGGTGAAGGACGGCGACATCCTGAACATCCGCCACGCCTCGTAGGCGCTAGAGTCCCCGGACCGCCGCCCACGCCGACGCCGCGCCGAACACGAAGAAGATCCCCGCCGCGACGATGCGGACCCATTTCATCGAGACCCGCTCGGCGAGCTTCTCGCCGGCGAAGACCGCGAGCCCGTCCGACGCGAGCATCCCCAGCGTCGTCCCCACGGTGACGAGCACCACCGACTGGTAGCGGGCCGCCAGCGCCACGGTGGCGAGCTGGGTCTTGTCGGCCATCTCGGCGAGGAAGAAGAGGACGGTGGTGGTGAGGAAGGGCCCGAACCCGGAGGGGCCCTTCGACTCCTCCAGCGTGTCGGGCTTGAGCGTCCAGATGCCGAAGCCGAGGAAGGTCGCGGCCAGGACCCCGGCCATCACGCGCGGGGGAACGTGGGTCGAGACCCAGGTGCCCAGGCTGGCGGCCAGCGCGTGGTTGAAGACGGTGGCGACGAGGATCCCGGCCATCACCACCCAGGGACGCCGGTACCGCGAGGCCAGCGAGAAGGCCAGGAGCTGGGTCTTGTCGCCCATCTCGCTCACGGCGACGAGGACGAAGGAGGTGACGATGGGTTCCATGGGCCGGGGGGCGGTATCCTACCCGACATGGCGCGCATCCTCCTCTTCGCCCTCGACGAGCTGCGCCGCCGCCACGGGGCCACGGCCACCCCCGGCCTCGACCCGCGGCACGACGTCGCTCCCTTCCGCGCCTTCCGCGCCGCCCTCCTCGCCGAGGCGGCCCGCGCCGCCACCGGCCCGGCCGAGCTGCGCATGTGGTGGGAGGGCAGCTTCGACGCCTATGCACTCGCCGTGTCGTGCGAGCCGGCCGGGGCGCTCGCCGGGCTCGACCCCTCGGGGGCCTGCGTCCTCGACGAGGAGCGGGTCGCGCCGCCGCGCCCGGACGGTTATCCTCTGGCCCGCGTCGAACCGGGGCGGGCCGAGGTGGCGCGCGACGAGGGCGGCGGGACCTACGAGGCGCCCTTCGGGGCCCCCACCGGGCACTTCGGAGCGCCCGGGATGAGGAGGATGGGATGAAGGCAGTCGTCTTCGCGGGCAAGGGCGGTCCCGAGCTGGCAGCGGTCCAGGAGATCGATGCGCCGGTCGCGCAGCGGGGGGAGGTGCTGGTCCGCGTGCGGGCCGCCGCGCTCAACCGCGCTGATCTACTCCAGCGGCGCGGCCTCTACCCGCCTCCCCCCGGTTACCGCGAGGACGTCCCCGGCCTGGAGTTCGCCGGCGAGGTCGCGGCGCTGGGCGCCGGAGTCACCGGGTGGAAGGTGGGCGACCGGGTCATGGCCATCGCCTCCGGGGAGGCCCAGGCCGAGTACGTGATCGCCGACCCGTTCATGCTGCTGCGCATCCCCGACGGCATGGGCTTCGTCGAGGCCGCCGCCCTCCCCGAGGCGGGCATCACCGCCCACGACGCGCTCGTCACCCTGGGTGGATTCCGATCCGGGGGCACCGCGCTGGTGCACGCCATCGGCTCGGGCGTGGGCACCCTGGCGCTGCAGATCGCCCGGGCCATGGGCGGCACGGTCATCGGCACGGCCCGGAGCGCCGACAAGATCGAGAAGGCGCGGGCCCTCGGCCTCGACCACGCCATCCTGCTCGGGAAGGACGACCCGAGGTTCGCCGACGAGGTGAGGCGGATCACCGCGCGGCGCGGCGTCCCGGTGGTGATCGACTTCGTGGGTGCGCCCTACATGCCGGAGAACCTGGCGGCGCTCGCGCCCCAGGGGACGGTCGTGGTGGTCGGCACCCTGGGCGGCCCCAAGGCCACCGTGGACCTGGGCGTGCTCATGCGAGCGCGGGGGCGCATCGTCGGAACCGTGCTCCGGCCGCGTCCCCTCTTCGAGAAGATCCAGGCCACCCAGGCGTTCGCCCGCGACGTCCTGCCGCTCGTGGCCGCGGGCAGGGTGAAGCCGGTGCTCGATCGTGCCTGGCCCGCGAGCCAGGTGAAGGAAGCCCACGAGCAACTCGAGCGGAACGACTCGTTCGGGAAGGTCGTGCTGGAGTTCTAGGGCCTACTTCCCCGCCGGCAGCCCCTTGACCCACTCGGCGATCACGTCCACCACCTGGCCCGAGACGTTGCCCGCCATCTGGTACTCGCTGGGCATCGACTTCCCCTGGCCGTTCACGAAGAGGTGGTTGGCCTCGGGAAAGGTCTGGAACCTCGCGAACGAGGCGCCGTCGAGCGCCTTCTTCCACCCCTCCAGGTCCTTCGCCGTGACCATGTAGTCGCGGTCGCCCTGCAGGATCAGGATGGGCAACCCGTTCTTGCGCGCGGTCGCCGCGGCGTCGTAGGAGGCGAGGTCGATCCAGTATCCGGCGGGTGCGTTGAGGAGCATCCCCTCTGGCGGCTTCTTCGGGTCGATCGCGCGGATCTTCCTGGCCTCGGCGCGCATCGGCGCGACCGCCTCCTCGGTCGCCGCTCCGACCGCGACGAGGTAGGCCGTCTGCTCCTCGACGACGTCGGCGATGGAACGTGTCGGCCCCGCCATCACCACCACGCCGGCGACCTTGCCCTTCGCCGCGGCGGCGATGCGCGGTGCGAGGGTGCCGCCCAGGCTGTGCCCCAGGACCACGATGCGGGTCTTGTCGACGGCGTCGTTCTCGAGCAGGAAGTCTACTCCGGCCACCGCGTCGTCGATCACCTCCTCCTTCACCGTCACCGGCAGCTTCGACATCTTCTCGCCGTAGGTGCGGGTCCGCTTCTCGTAACGGAGCACCGCGATTCCCTGGGAGGCGAGCCCCCAGGCCAGGTCGCGGAAGGGCTTCACGGCGCCCACGGTCTCGTCCTGGTCGTTCGGACCGGATCCGTGGACGAGCACCACCGCCGGGAACGGTCCCTTCCCGGCCGGAAGGCTCAGCGCCCCCAGCAGGACCCAGGGCGAGTAGCCCAGCCTCACGTCGACGTCGCGGAACTTCTTGGGGTTGACGTAGGCCGGCGCGACCCAGTCCGCGGCCAGCGGGAGGGCGGGGGCCATCGTGGCGGGGGCGAACCGGATGGTGGTGAGTTGCCCGAGCGAGTTGAAGACGAGCAGCGCGCGCCATTCGTTCCGCTCCAGCTGCAGCGGAACCACGACGGCCGGCTCCCTGGTGGACGTCTTCAACTCCGGGTCGCCCACCGACCGGAGCCTTCCGTTCCGGTCCTCGATGCCGTGCCACCCCTGCCCGAAGCGCCAGGGGGGGAGGATGGCGACGAGCGAGGGAGCGAACCGCAAGGCCACGCCGTCCGTATCCCCCTTGAGGAGGAGGGCCCCGATCTCGTTGCCCCACTTGATGAGGGCTTCCGCCGTGGGCGGCGGGCCGGGCGGTTCGACGTTGGCCGAGCCCCCGGGCCCGATGACGGGATGCGACAGCGGCGAGGCCGGTGATTGCACCTGCGCCTTGGGCGCGGGCGGGGGCGACGCGAGGAGCGACACGGCGAGGACGGTGAGGACGGCGTTCATGGTGGGCCTCCGGGGACCCCGAATCTCGGGCATCGCCGGCCGGGAGGCAAGTCGCTCCTCCACCCATCCCCTGGCGCGAAGGCCCCGGATCGGGTTGAATCCGCGCCCCATGGCCGACCTCGCCGCGTCTCCTCCCCGGGAGCTCTCCCTTCGCGCCGTCCTCACCGCCGTGGCGGTGGCCCTGATCATGGGCTCGGCCTACCCGTACGTCGTGCTCAAGCTCGGGTACGGCCCGAACATCTCGGTGGTGAGCGCCTTCTTCGGCTACATGATCCTCGGGCTGGTGTCGCTCTTCACCAGCGTGTCGGCGAACCGCTTCGAGGCCAACATGGCCCAGACCGCGGGAACGGCGGCGGGGCAGACCGGCTTCATGGTGATCGTGCTCGCCGCCATCGACATGCTGAACGAGCGGGCCGGCCTGGGCTTCTCGCTGCACCTCACCGGCTGGCAGATCTTCTGGTGGCTGACCCTGGGCGGCTTCGTGGGAGCCTTCCTCGCGGTCCCGCTGCGCCGCCACTACATCGACGAGGAGAACCTCACCTTCGCCGATGGCACGGCGGCGGGCGAGACGCTGGTGGTCCTCTACCAGGGGCGCAAGGAGGCCTCCGACCGGCTCCGGGCCCTCGCCGCGGGCATGGGGATCTCCGGGGTCCTCTGCTTCCTGCGCGACGGCCCGTGGAAGCTCTTCCCGGGCGAGGTGTCCTTCGGGGCGAACGGGCACGCGCTGCGCCTCGGGTCGGAGCTGGGTGTGCTCTCCTTCGGCGCCGGGATGCTCATCGGACTGCGGGTGACGCTCTCGATGCTGCTCGGGTCGATCCTCGCCTGGGTGATCGCACCGGGGCCGCTCGTGGCCCGCGGCTGGGCCCACGCCATGACCTTCGCCGAGGTGCTCAAGTGGGTGATGTGGCCGGCCACCGGGCTCATGGTGGCGGGAGGCATCACCGCGCTCGTCCTCAACTGGAAGGTGATCGCCCGCACCTTCAAGGGGCTGTCGGCGAAGGAGGCGGAGGTCACCGAGTTCCCCATGCGCTGGACCATCGCCGGTGCGGTGATCTCGTCGATCGCCCTCGCCGTGGTCCAGAAGATCTCGCTCGACTTCCCCATCTGGCTCTCGGTGGTCTCCCTGCTCCTCTCCTTCCCGCTCATGCTGGTGGGCATCCGGGTGCTGGGCGAGACCAACTGGGCCCCCATCAGCGCTCTCGCCAACCTCATGCAGGCGGTCTTCGCGGCGCTCTCGCCGGGCCACCTGCCGGTGAACATGGTCGGCTCGGGCATGAGCGGCACGGTGGCCGGACAGGGCGAGCACCTCATGCAGTGCTACCGGGCCGGGAAGATCATCGGCTCGAACAACCGGCACCTCACCCTGCTTCAGCTGCTCGGCATCCCGGTGGGCGCCGCGGCGGTGGCGGTGGTCTACCCGGCGCTCCGGGGCAAGTACGGCTTCGGCGAGGGGGGGCTCACCTCTCCCATCAGCGTCAAGTGGGCCGGGTTCGCCGAGCTGCTCTCCAAGGGGTTCGCCTTCCTGCCGGAGGGCTCCATGACCGCGCTGGCGGTGGCCCTCGTGGTGGGCACGGTCATCACCGTCCTCGAGCCCCGGTGGCACCGGTTCCTTCCCTCTCCCACGGCGGTGGGGCTGGGGATGCTCATCCCCGGCTACGCGGTCATCCCCATGGTGATGGGCGGCATCGCCCAGGCGATCTGGGTGCGGACCAGCCCGAGGACCGAGGGCACCTACTCGATGCCGCTCGCCTCCGGCTTCATCACCGGGGAGGCGCTCGTCGTGCTGGTCTTCTCGATCCTCGCCATCTTCGGGATCCGGATCTGATGGCGAAGGCGCCTTCCCCGACGGGCTGGGGACCGGTCCGCAAGGAGCTGCAGCGGGCCCGGGGCGCACGCCGCCTGGTCCCCTGGGCGATCCTCTCGGCCTTCCTGGGCTGGTCCCTCATCTCGGTGGCGGCCCGGAACTGGCGCGCAGGATTGCCGCTCCTCGGCGGGGGGCTCCTCTTCGCGCTGGTGATCCGGGCGCTCGCGATCCCCCACTGCCCGGCCTGCGGGAAGAACCTCTGGCTGCGGGGCGAGCGCCCCGGACCTCCCACCGCGCCGGTGCCGACGCAGGTGGAGCGGGATCGGAAGTGCCCGCGATGCGGGGCGGGGCTGGACGGCTGAACGGCCGGCGGTGCAGCCAGGATCAGCGGCAGGCCAGCTGCTGCTCGCAGTCGGCCTTCACCTGGAGGCGACGCAGCTTGCGGCGCGCGTCGCGCGGCGAGAGCGAGTCGAAGGCCTCGTCGTGGATGTTCCGCTCGATGCACGCCTCGATCGACGGCTCCGCCCGGGCGGCGATCCGGGCGGGCTGGGGTGGAGCGACGGTCGGCAGCGCGTCGGAA
>DAIEMM010000371.1 GCA_027349605.1 Anaeromyxobacteraceae bacterium | reverse complement strand
ACGGTCCTGCTCGACTTCATGCTCCATCGCTTCGCGCGGCTCGTGGGCGACCTGCGCGTCTACCCGGAGCGGATGCGGGAGAACCTCGAGCAGACCGGCGGCCTCTTCGAGGCGCAGCGTGTGCTGCTCGCGCTGGTGGGGAAGGGGATCCCGCGGCAGGAGGGGTACGTCCTCGTCCAGCGCAACGCCATGAAGGTCTGGGAGGAGAAGGTGGACTTCCGGACGGCGCTCAAGCGGGACGCGGACGTGAGGAAGGCGCTCACCGACGCCGAGATCGACGACTGCTTCGCGGTGGACTACCACCTGAAGCACGTCGACACGATCTTCGCACGGGTGTTCGGGGAGTGAAGGCGGGTGTTGCGCCCGGAACGAGGTTCCGGCGGCTGCTGGGTTCCGGGCGCCGCTACAGGTAGCCCTTGGCCTGGAGGTTCGCGCGGATGCGCGCGTCGACGCTGCCCACCGGCGATTCGAACGTCTCGCCGGTGAGGAGCTCGAACACCTCGATGTACTTCCGGGCCAGCATCACGCGCACCTCGTCGGTGAGGGCCGGCGTGGTGCCGTGGCCGGAGAACCCGTGCTCGGTGATGAGCCACTGCCGGATGTTCTCCTTGTCGAGCATCTGCTGGTCCTGGCCCGCCGCCAGCCGCTCCTCGTATCCCTTGGCGATCCAGTAGCGGGAGCTGTCCGGCGTGTGGATCTCGTCGATGACCACGAGCTTCCCGTCGGCGATGCCCATCTCGTACTTGGTGTCGACGAGGATGAGGCCGCGCGAGGCCGCCCACTCCTGGCCTCGCCGGAAGAGCGCCCGGGCCACCTCGGTGGCCTCGGCCCAGACCTTGGCGGGGACGAGCCCCTGCTCGACGATGGCCTTCTCGCTGATGGGCTCGTCGTGCTTGCCGTACTGGGCCTTGGTGGAGGGCGTGACGATGGGCAGGTGGAAGCGCTGGTCCTTGCGGAGACCCTGCGGCCAGTCGATGCCGTAGGCGCCGGCCTTCCCGGCCACGTAGTCGCGCCACAGGGAGCCGGTGATGTAGCCGCGGATGATGATCTCGACGGGGAACGGCTGGGCCCGCTTCACGACCATGACGCTCGGGTCGGGGTTGTCGAGGATGTGGGTGGGGGCGATGTCCTTCACCTGGTCGAACCAGAACCGGGTGAGGCGGGAGAGCACCTCGCCCTTGAACGGGATGGTCCCGAGGACGTGGTCGAAGGCGCTGATCCGGTCGGTGGTCACCATCACGATCCGGTCGCCTCGGGAGTAGTTGTCGCGGACCTTTCCCCGGTAGAGCTCGCCGAGGGCGGGGGCGTCGAACTTCTGGAGGGTGTGGGCAAGCTGGGCGCGGAGCTTGTCGTCGGGAATCATGACCGCGAATGCTAGCATACGGGCGCCTTGGACCGGGATGACGTCATCTTCGTGCTGCACCGCCCCTCCTCGGCCGAGAACATCGGCGCCGTGGCCCGGGTGCTCGCCAACTTCGGCATCTCCCGGATGCGGGTGGTGGCTCCCCCGTCCTGGTCGGGGGTTCCCCGGACGGGGAGGGGGGCGAACGCCAAGGAGGACGTCTTCCGCCGGGCCCGGCAGACGGCCCGGAGAGCCCGGAACGTGCTCGACGCCGCCGAGGTCGTGCCCGACCTGGTCACGGCCCTCGCGGGCACGGTCTGGGCCTGTGGAACGACGTCGCGGAACGTCGAGGGGCGTCCGCGCCTCACCCCAAGGGAACTGGGCGTGGAGGTGGCGGGTCGCGCCCGGAGCGGGCCGGTCGCCGTGGTCCTGGGGGAGGAGCGGCGGGGCCTCTCCGACGCGGAACTGATCCCCTGCGCGGCCGTCTGCAGCATCCCCACGGGCGAGGCCTACGACTCGATGAACCTGGCGCAGGCGGCGGCGGTCCTGGCCTACGAGGTCGCGCTGGGGCGTGGGGCCGCCCTCCCGGCCCTCCCCGACGCCGAACCGGCGCGGCACGAGACGGTGGAGGCCTTCTGGGCCCGTGCGCGCGGGTTGCTCGCCGGCGTGGGCTACCTGAATCCACAGAACCCCGACGCCATCCTCTCGGAGTGGCGACGGCTGCTCGCGCGGGCCGAGCCCACGCAGCGGGAGGCCGAGCTTCTCGCCGCCGCGGCCAAGTCCCTCGAGCGGAAGCTCGGGACGGGGCCGGCGGGAGGCGAGGGCAACCGCTAGGCGGCAGGCGTCTCGGCGGCGACCTGCGTCGCACCCTTGCGGCTCTTCTTCCAGGCCTCGAAGTGGTCCTTGCAGAGGCCGTGCTCCAGGACCTTCTTCTTGCACTCCTCCTTGGAGCAGGTCTTCCAGCGGCGCGGCACGGCCTCGATCTCGCCGCGGCGCCACTTGGAGTAATGGAAGAAGCAGAAGCCCTTGGCGCGGTAAGCGCGCTTGCAGCCCTGGATCTTGCAGGCCTTCTTGCCGGCGCCCTTGGCCTTCGGGGCAGCCTTCTTCGCCTTCGTCTTCGCGGTCTTGTCGGTCATTCGGGGGGTTGATTACCCGACCCCCGCGAAGAACGCAACCCCGCGATTTGCCTGACGGGGAGGTCAGCGCCGGGGAGCCGTCCGATCGGCGGCGTGCTCGGCCACGATCCGGTCGATGGCGCTGCGGTCCTCCTCGGTGTGGTGCTCCGCGGGCTCCGGGGGCCGCTTCTGGCCGGGAGCGGGCGAGGCCTGGGCGGAGCGGGCCGGGGAGGCGCCCTTCGGGACCGCCTTCTTCGAGATCCAGGACGACGGCGCGCCGTTCCAGCGCTCGACGAGGGTCTTCCCGTTCCACGGGACGAAGGCGCCGACCAGGAAGAGGATGGCCGCCACGGCGGCGGCGAGGAGCAGCCGGGACATGACCCGAGTTTCCCCCGCAGCGCGGCTTCCGTCGAGTTTCCGGCCCCGGGGCGTGGCCTACTCGATGAGACCCTGCTCGCGGGCCAGCCGCCCGAGCTTCTCCTTCAGCCGCTCGAACCGCTTGCGCAGCGCTGCCGGTGTGGCCGGCTCGCCGTCGGCCCGCATCACCTCGGCGACGTCTTCCCAGGGCATGCCCTTGTCGACGCGCAGGATGAGCAGGGTCTGCTCCTCGGAGTCGAGGGACTCGCGAAGCTTCATCAGCTTGTCGGCCCGGCCGCCGGGGGCGTAGGTCGACATCGTGGAGCGGACCTCGTCGGCGATCTTGGAGGCCTCGGTGGTGAGGATGGGGCGGCCGCGCTTCCGGTAGGGGTCGCGAGCGTACCGCGAGGCGGCGTGCCAGGCGAGGCGGAAGGCCCAGGTCCGGATGGAGCTCTCCCTGCGGAACCCGGGGAGCCCCTTCCAGAGATCCTCGGCGAACTGGGAGAAGACGTCGTGGGCGTCGTCCTCGTCCCGGAGCACGGCCGTCAGGTACCCGAGGACCTGGGGACCGAACCCGCGCAAGGCCTCGGTTGCGGCGCCGGACAGGTCGCCGGCGTCCAGGAGGGCCAGGACCCGAGGTTCGAGTTCGGACACCTCCCCTGTGTACCTCAGGCAGCCCGCCGCTGTCAGGGGGTCGCGCCCACGAGGGGCAGGAGCCCCGCCGCATCCTGCACGAAACCGGTGGCGCCGGCCGCCTGGAGGGTCTCCATGGGGACGAAGCCCCAGGAGACCGGGACGAACCGGACCCCCGCGGCGACCGCGGTGGTGTGGTCGACGACGCTGTCGCCCACGAGCACCGCGTCCGCGGGGCTCACGCCGAGCCGGCTGCAGATGCCGAGGAGGCCGGACGGGTCGGGCTTGCGCACCGCCTCGTCCCCCCCCCACCACGAGGGAGAAGCGGGAGTGGACCCCGAGGCCGTCGAGGATCTTGCGCGCCATGGCGCCGGGCTTGTTGG
>DAIEMM010000217.1 GCA_027349605.1 Anaeromyxobacteraceae bacterium | reverse complement strand
CCGATGCACTTCGCGTAGTCGATGAGGACCACGCCCGTGGCGACCCCCTTCGTCTCCTTCCAGGTCGCTCCGCCGGGTCCCTTCAGCGGGCAGGCGGCGACGCAGGGTGGCTTGTCGCACTGCATGCAGGGGCGCGGAAGGAAGGTCCGAACCGCGTTCGGATACTGGCCGCGCTCGTACTCGTGGACTGGCCGGTACCACATGTCGGGTGGCAACTTGTTCTCGGAGGCGCACGCCACCGAGCACGCGTGGCACCCGACGCACTTCCGGATGTCGAGCAGCATCGCCCAGCGCACCTTCTCCGGCGGCTTCTGGCGCGCCCGCTCCAGGTCTTCCTGCATACGGATGAGGATGTCGTTTGCCATCGTCGACCTCGGTTCGGAGCCCGCGGGGGCGCTCACTTGTGGCACTTCGTGCAGTCGTCCAGGGCGGAGGCGCGCTTGCCGTCGTGGCAGGCGCCGCAGGACTTGCCCTTCTCCATCTGCTTCATGGTCGCGTGCTTGCTCTTCGCCACGTTCAGGTACAGGCCGGGGTGGCAGTCCTGGCACTTCAGCTTCGCCCCGACGACGTGGGCCTCGTGGCTGAACACGGCCTTGTCGGCGCCCTTCACCGGAAAGGTGATGTCACCACCGCCAACGGTGGCTGCAGCCGTGCCGGCCGAGGCGAGCAGGAGGACGAGGAGGAGCTGTCGCATTCGGGTCATCCTTTCAGGAGTAGCAATCCCGGGACCACGTGGTGGGGAAGGAACGGCGGGGCTCGATTCCCTTGGACCTTCGCCTCGATACGTCGAATCGCCGACTGGCCCGGATCTGGTGTCCGCGAACAGCACCGTCCCGGTGTTTCCGCTCGTTCTCACGACCGGAGATGGAATCCGGCTGGCCTGTTTCGTTCCTGAAACAACGGACTGACGGGCTCCCGCGGCCAGCGCGCCGTCAAGGCGGGCGGCGGCCGGCCGCGGGGCGTCCGTCGAACCGCCTCTAGAAGACCAGCTGCGAGTTGAGGGAGAACTGCCCCTGGGAGTAGTTGTCGCCGTTGTAGAAGAAGCTCGTGGCGCGGGAGTACTCGGCGGAGAAGCGCCAGTTCTTGCCGGCGTAGCCGATGAGGCCGGCGGCCCACTGGAAGTTCTGGACGCGGGTGCCGGCCACGGCGAGCAGGCTGCCGGTGTAGGCGTTGAACGGGCTCTGGGTCCCGCCCCACCCGCCGTACGCCTTCACGAGGTTGTCCGGGCCGACGAGGACCTGGAACCAGCCGCCGAGCGCGGGGACGGCATTGGCGTTGGTGATGGTCCAGGGGGAGGTCGGCGTGGGGCGGGTGGCGGAGATGGCGATGCCCTGGCTCGCGCCGAGCGAGCCCGGCTGGTCCCAGCCCTTGGCGCTGTAGATCGAGCCGAGGACGTTGACCATCCAGATGTTGAGCTGCATGTCGCCACCGAAGATGTAGGAGTTCACGTCGACGTTGGTGTCGGTGGCGGGGCTGACGAAGCGGTTCTTCTGGAAACCGCCCCAGCCGGCGAGCTCGAGCATCCTCTTCCCGCCGGTCTTGTAGGCCACGGCGACGCGCCCCTCGAAGGCGGGCACGCGCGACCGGTTGCCAGCGCCGAGGTCGACGGCAGCGGAGGGCGAGATGGTGGCGTCGCCGGCAGTGTTGTCCTGGGGATTGACCGCTGCGACCTGCGCATTGAATCCGATTCCGTCCTTGGGATTGATGTCGTAGCGGGCCGCGATCATCGGGGCCCGGCCGTTCAGCGTGCCGGCGAACTGGAAGAGCGGGTTCGCGATGTAGGCGATGGTGACCGGCCGGAGCAGCGAGACGAGTTGGTCGTCCTGTCCGATGCGGAGCGTGAAGCCGCCCCAGTTGGCATCGGCATAGGCCAACCTGAGTCGGAGGGTCGGATTATAGAAACCGACCGAGCTGGCCGCCGTGCTGGTGTATCCACCCTGGAAGTCGATCGCGACGACCGCGGAAAGCTTGGCCTTGGTCCATCCGGCCGTGTCGTCGAAGACGAGGCGCGAGCCGAGCCGGGTCTGGCGTACGTCGAGGAGGACGTTGCCCTCGCACGACGCGCCGCCCGTGCAGCGGGCGGGAAGCGGGTAGTTGCGATTGCCCGGGGAGTCGTTGAAGAAGGCGTTGAAGACGAAGAACCCGAACGGCGTGGAGGTGACGGGCGACGGCTTCGGCGCCTCCTTCACCACCACCGTGGTGTTCTCCTTGACGACCACTTCCTGGTTGCTGGCCTGGGCGCTGGCGGCTGCTGGGAGTACGGCGAGCAGCGCCGCGGCTCCGAGGACGGAAATCCTTCTCATCGTTGTGACTCCCTCATGGCGGGCGGGGGTCGCCCGGAATGTGGGGAGCCGGTAGCAAGAGCCCTGCCATCTGGCCTGATGCGAGCCCAGGCTGGCCCCGATATCGTGATCCGAGCCCGTTACCCTCCATCTCCTCTGGACTGCATGACCGGTGGTGTTCCTGGCGGTACCCAGCTCGAGGGCCTCACTGGCCCTGCCCTGTTTCAAACTGGCAACATGGGCTCAGGGGGTGGCTCCCCGGATTGCCGCAGAGCGTCTAGGATGCGAGCGATGCGACGAAGTTCCGTCATCCGGTTCTGGGCGTGCGTGGCGCCGTCCCTCCTCGCGATCGCGTGCACCCAGGTTCCGTACCCCGAGGTCGCGGTGGACATGACCCCGCCCCGGGCACAGGCTTCCGTGGCCGGCACCGCCTCCGGACAGCAGCCCCTTCGCATCTCGGTGGCGACGATCCTCTCCCCTCAGGACACCTTTTCCTCGTACTCCCGCCTCTTCGACCTGCTCGGTCGACGGCTGGGCGTCCCCGTCCAGTTCGTCCAGCGCCGCACCTACTCCGAAGTGGATGACCTCCTTGCCGCAGGCAAGGTCGATGCTGCCCTCGTCTGTACCGGCGGCTACCTCGACCTGCTGCAGCGGGCCCCGGGCGCCGTCGCCGTCCTGGCGGTACCGGTCGTCGGAGGGCGAAGCACTTATCACTCCCTCGTCATCGTCCCCGCCGGTGCCAGCGCGACCCGTCTTGCGGATCTCGCCGGGAAGCGTTTCGCGTTCACGGACGAGCTCTCGTTCTCCGGGCACATCTACCCTTCCCGGTTGCTGAGGGACCAGGGGCACGATCCGGCCCATTTCTTCGCCTCGACCACCTTCACCCGGAGCCATGATCGGTCCGTCGACGCCGTGGCGAGGGGGCTCGTGGACGGCGCAGCCGTGGACAGCCTCGTCTACGAGGCGCTCGCCGTGCGCGACCCCGCGCTTCGCGAGCGGACGCGAATCATCCACCAGTCGCCCGCCTACGGCGTCATGCCATTCGTGGCGTCGACGCAGGTATCGCCGTCGGTACGCGAGCGGCTGCGCGACGAGTTGCTCCGCCTCCACCTCGATCCCGAGGCCGCCCCGCTCCTGCGCGACGTGCACATCGATCGCTTCGCCGTTCCTGAGCCGGGGCTCTACGACGCAGCCGCGGCGGTGATGGGACTCGCGAGGTGACCCCGCCGCCGTCCAGGGGCTTCCGGTGGCCCCGGGTCCGCCTCTGGACCCAGCTCGCCGCGTTTGCCGCGCTGGGCGTGATCTTCACCCACGCCGCTCACCTGATCATCGCCAACCGTGTCACCAGTCGGGCCCTGGCGCGCGAGCAGGACGTGCTGGGCACGAGCATCGCGCGCCAGATCGCCCGGCAGGCGGTCGAGCCGCTGCTGGTCGACGACGTCGTGGCGCTCGACGCCCTCGTCGGAGGCACGGTCGAGGGCGGCCGTGTCGCGTACTGCTTCATCCTGCGCGGTGGGCGCGTCGTGGCCTCGTCGTTTCCCGACGGAACGCCAACCGAGCTCGTCGACCTGGCTCGAGCAGGCGCCCATCCGGTCGTCGTGAAGAGCGGCGCCGGACGGTTTCTGGATGTGCGCGAGCCCATCCTCGACGGCGCCCTCGGGGATGTCCGGATCGGGCTCGACCTCGGGATTCTGACGGCGACTCGCCGGGAGCTCGCCGTGACGCTGGGGCTCCTCGCGATCGCCGTCATCGGGGGCGGGATCGCGGCGGCCCTGGTCGTGGGGCGGAAGGTCGCACGTCCCGTCGGGGAGATGCTCGAGGCCGCGGATCGTTTCGACCCTGCCTCCTCCCAGGGCGCGGTCCGTGCGCGCGGCAGCCTGGAGTTCGCGCTTCTCGCCGAGCGGTTCAACCGGATGATGGTCCGTCTCCGATCGGCTCACGAGGAACAGGAGCGAGCCCGGGCGCAATCCGCTGCCACGGAGCGGATGGCGGCGCTCGGGACTCTGGTCGCCGGTGTCGCCCACGAGGTCAACAATCCCATCGCGGGGATGAAGGCCTGCCTCCGCCGCCTGCGCACCGAGGACCTTCCCGCCGAGTCGGTGGACGAGTACCTGGAGCTCATGGAGGACGGTGTCGATCGCGTGGAGCACGTGATGGGAAGGCTCCTCGACTTCGCACGCCCTCGCCCCCCGAAGCTCGAGTCGGTGATGCTCGAGGACCTGTCACGCGAGGGCGCAGCGCTGCTCCAGCCCCTCCTCCGGCGGAAGAGGATCACCCTCGTCCAGGCGGAGGGAGAACCCGGAACCCTCCAGGTGAAGGCGGATCGCAAGGAGATCGGCCAGGCCCTGCTCAACCTGATCCTCAACGCGGCCTACGTGACATCCGAGGGCGGGGAGATCCGCGTCCGGTATGTCGCGAGGGAAGGCCACTACGGGATCGCCATCGAGGACGATGGCCCGGGAATCCCCGCCGAAGTCCGGGAACGGGTGATGGATCCCTTCTTCAGCACCAAGCCCGAGGGGGAAGGAACGGGCCTGGGCCTGTCGGTGACCCGGAGCATCGCCGAGGTACACGGCGGTGGACTCGACTTCTCCTTCCCCGAGAAGGGGACGATCGTCACGCTCTGGCTCAGGCCGGCGTCGTGGCCGCAAGGCACAGCGGATCCAGCCGCCTGAACCTGCCCGTCAATCCTCGGCCTCCGGCTCCTCGCGCAACCTGAGCCACAGCCCCTTTCTCGAGATTCCGAGAAGGTCCGCGGCTCGTCCCCGATGGCCACCCACCTTGGCGAGAACGCGACGGATGTACTGCAACTCGAACTCCTCGACCGCCTTCGCGAGGGGCTGGATCGTGTCCGGGAGCTCCTCCTCGGGTTCCCCGGCATCTCCACGCAGGGCTGGAGGCAGATGGGAAAGGCGGATGACGTCCCCGCGGGCCATGGCGACCGCGCGCTCGAGGGCGTGGAGCAACTCGCGGACGTTTCCCGGAAAGTCGTACGTGGTGAGTGCGGCGACGGCCGCCGGATCGAGCGCAGGCACCGGGCGCCCCTGGCGAGCGGCGATCCCCACCAGGAAATCCCGCACCAGCCCGGGAATGTCGGCACGCCGGGCCCGTAGTGGGGGAGTCGTGATGTCGATCACGTTCAGGCGGTAGAAGAGATCGCTCCGGAAGGATCCGCGCGCGATCTCGGCCTGGAGGTCCCGGTTCGTGGCGGCGATGACCCGGACGTCGACCTCCACCGTGCGGCTCGATCCTACCGGCTCGAACGACCGAGCCTCGAGAACCCGGAGGAGCTTCACCTGGGCGCCGAGGGACAACTCCGCCACCTCGTCGAGGAAGAGCGTTCCGCCGTCGGCAACCTCGAATCGACCAATCCGCTTGCGGTCTGCCCCCGTGAAGGCACCCTTCTCGTGGCCGAACAGTTCCGCCTCGAAGAGGCTCTCGGGGATGGCCGCGCAGTTGACCGCGACGAACGGCCGGCCAGCTCGGCGGCTCCGCGCGTGTATCACGCGAGCACAGAGGTCCTTGCCGGTCCCCGTCTCGCCCGTGAGGAGCACGCTCACGTCGCTCGCCGCGGCGGCTTCCACCCCTTCCAGGAGGCGCTTCACCGCGGACGACACTCCCCGGATCGGGTGGCCGCTTGCGCCGGGGTGAACTCCGCCCGCCTCCATCCGGCGCCGGAAGTCCAGTTCCTCCCGCACCCTTCCGATGCGAAGGACCAGTTCCTCGATCTCGAAGGGCTTCACGATGTAGTCGCGAGCGCCTTCCCGGGTCACCGTGGCCGCGTCCGCCGCATCCGCGTGCGCCGTCATGAGCATGACGGCAGCGTCCGGCTGGATGGACCTCAACCGCCGGAACAGCGCGATCCCGTCCAGGCCGGGCAGGAGAATGTCCGAGAGCACGATGTCGAACGCCTCGGCCTCGGCGGCACGGAGTGCCGCGCTCCCGTCGGCACACTCCGTGACGTCGAGGCCAGCCGCTCGGAGGGCGTCCCTCACCGGGATTCTGACGAGCCGATCGTCCTCTGCCAGGAGCAGTCTCACGGGGCAGCAGTGTACCCCGGCATCATCGAAACGGACGACCCCGCATGAGCCGGACCACCAGCAGGAGCAGGGCGCCAACCGTCGTCCAGACGATCACCGCGAAGATGGCTGTTTCCCGTTCGCCCATTCCCGGCCTCTCTCGTCGTCTAGTCCGGGGCGGATTCAAGGGCAACCTCATTCAGTGCCGTCGAAGCGTAATGGGCCGATGATGGAAAATTGTCTTGTCACTGAAATGTTACTGCGTGCGTCCGGGTCATCGTTCTATTACGATGTCGGAATGATCAAGACCCAGCGCGCCGTCCGACTCGCTCCGAGTTGTGGTCCTGCCGAGCCCGGTGAGCCCGACCTCAGGCCCGTGGAGGGCGACACCGCCGATCAAGATCTCGCAACCTTGACCAAGGCCCTTGGCAATCCGGCCCGGGTCCAGATCATGCGACTCCTCGTGCGCCGGGAAGCCTGTGTCTGCGGAGACATCGTGAATGAGTTGCCCCTCGCCCAGTCGACGGTGTCGCAGCACTTGAAGGTCTTGAAGGAGGCGGGGCTCATCAAGGGCGAGATCGACGGCCCCCGGGTCTGTTACTGCGTCGAGCCTAGGGGCCTTCGCCGCCTGAAGGCACTCGTGGGGAGCCTCTAGTCGTGGCCGCCTCCGTCGCCCGCCGCCTGTCCTTCCTCGACCGCTACCTCACGCTCTGGATCTTCCTCGCCATGGGCGCGGGGGTGGCGCTCGGCTACCTCGTGCCGGGTGTCGTTCCTGCGCTGGACCGGATGAGCGTCGGGACCACATCCATCCCCATCGCCATCGGTCTCGTCCTCATGATGTACCCGCCGCTCGCCAAGGTCCGCTACGACGAGCTGCCGCTGGTCTTCAAGAACGCGAAGGTCCTGACGCTCTCGCTGGTGCAGAACTGGCTCGTCGGACCGATCCTCATGTTCGCGCTCGCGGTCATCTTCCTGCGCGACAAGCCCGAGTACATGGTGGGGCTCATCCTCATCGGGCTCGCGCGCTGCATCGCCATGGTCATCGTCTGGAACGAC
>DAIEMM010000342.1 GCA_027349605.1 Anaeromyxobacteraceae bacterium | reverse complement strand
CGGCCCGAGGGAGCGCGAGCAGCGCGTCGCCATCGAGCAGGCCATCGCCCCGATCTGGGAGGCGAACCACGTCTGGCTCATCCTCGTGCTGGTCATCCTCTTCGTGGCCTTCCCCGGGGCCTTCGCGGACATCTCCACCTGGCTCTTCGTGCCCATCCTGCTCCTCGTCTTCGGGATCGTGATCCGGGGCGCCGCGTTCACCTTCCGCGCCTACGACGTCCACACCGACAGGGTGCAGAGACGCTGGGGGCGCATCTTCTCGGCCGCGAGCGTCCTGGCGCCTCTCATGCTCGGCGTCGTGGTCGGGGCGCTCGCCCGCGGGGACGCCGCTCCGGGGGGGAAGGGCTGGTTCTCCTGGGTGTCGCCGTTTCCCCTCGTCACTGGAGGCTTCGCCGCCGCGCTCTTCGCCTTCCTCGCCGCGGTCTACCTGACGGTGGAGACCGCGGACGCGCTCCGGGAAGACTTCCGGCGGCAGGCGCTGTGGGCCGGCGTCGCCGTCTTCGCGCTGGCGGTGGCCACCGCGGCGACCTCCGCGGTCGAGGCCCCGCTGGTGTTCGAGGGGCTGACGCACCGGTGGTTCTCGCTGCCGCTCCAGGGAGCCACCGCGGTCGCCGCGATCGGCGCCTTCGCGGCACTCTTCGCCCGCCGCTACCGCGTCGCCCGGATGGCCGCGGCCGCCCAGGTGTCGCTCATCGTGACCGGCTGGGCGGCCTCCCAGTACCCATTCCTGCTCGTGCCCGACCACACCATCGCCTCCGCCGCGGCGCCGCGGATCACGCTCGTCCTCCTGCTCGGGGCGCTCGCCGCCGGAGCGGTCGTCCTCGCCCCGGCGCTGTGGCTGCTCTTCCGGGTCTTCAAGGGACGGGCGCCGATCGCCACGGCATCCCGGCACGGAGAGGCCGAGAGGACACGGACGTGAGCGAATCCACCCAGGGACGGGCACGGCGGGGCCGGTCGCCCTGGCTCGCCCTCGCGGCCCTCGCCGTGGCGGTCGCGTCGCCGGTCCCCGCGCGCGGCCAGAAGGAGGCTCCAGTGAACGGTTCCGCAGGCGTCGTCGAGAATTCCGTGAAGGGCCGCGAGGTGGCCATCCTGGCCGGGGGCTGCTTCTGGGGCATGCAGGACATCCTGCGAAAGATCCCGGGAGTCCTGGAGACGCAGGCCGGCTACACGGGGGGCTGGCTCGCCAACCCGCGCTACGAGGATACCCACGACTCGAAGTCGGGCCACGCCGAGGCGGTCCGGGTGGTCTTCGACCCGCGATTGCTCTCCTACGAGGACCTGCTGGAGAAGTGGTTCTTCCGCATGCACGACCCGACCACGCCCGACCGGCAGGGCAACGACGTGGGAACGCAGTACCGGAGCGCGATCTTCTACGAGAGCGAGGCGCAGCGCGCCGCGGCCGAGGCGGTGAAGGCCCGCGTCCAGGCATCCGGGCACTGGAAGGGAAGGATCGTCACCGAGATCGTCGAGGCCTCGGCCTGGTATCCGGCCGAGGCGTACCACCAGGACTACCTGCAGAAGAACCCCGGCGGCTACACCTGCCATTACCTCAGGAACGGGTGACGGCGGGCTCGGGCCAACCGGGAGTCGCTTTCACGCCAGCCGGTGCCGCTCCCCCATCGCCGGCGCAAGGACCTCCTGGCAGATCCCGCGCGAGCGGAGTTGCTCGGCCAGGGCGGACTGGGCGTCCGGCTCGCCGTGAACCAGGATGATCTCGCGCAGGTGCCCCTTGCGCCCCACCTCGCCGGCGAAGGCCAGGAGACCTGGCTGGTCGGCGTGCGCGGAGAAGCCGTTCAGCACGACGACCTCTGCCGCCAGGTCGCGCATCAGCCCGAAGATGCGCACCTGGGGCCTCCTCTCGACGATCCGGCGGCCGAGCGTGTGCTGGGCCTGGAACCCGACGATGACGACGGTGTTCCTCGGGTCGCCGGCGTGCGCCTGGAGGTGGTGGAGGATCCGGCCGCCCTCGCACATCCCGCTCGCGGAGATGACGATGGAGGGTCCGGGCTCCGCGTCGATGGCCTTCGAGTCCTCGACGTCCGACACGTAGCGCAGTCCGTCGAACTCGAACGGGGAGTCCGCGCCCTGCAGCAGGCGAGCGGTCTCCTCGTCGTAGCACTCCGGATGCAGCTTGAAGACGTCGGTGAGCTTCACGGTCAGCGGGGAGTCGACGTAGACGGGGAGCTTCGGCAGGCGCCCCCGCCGCTGCAGGTCCCCGAGCGCGAACACGATCTCCTGCGCGCGTTCCAGAGCGAAGGACGGGATGATCACCTTGCCGCCCCGCTCGGCGGTCCGCGTCACCACGTCCCCGAGCATGTCGGTCACGCGCTCGACCGGATCGTGCTCGCGGTCGCCGTAGGTGCTCTCCATGAGCAGGTGGTCCACCCCGGCGGGCACCTCGGGATCGCGCAGGATGGGAAGGTGCCGCCGGCCCAGGTCTCCGGTGAAGAGGAGGTGGGTGCGCTGGCCCTCGTCCTCGATCAGGAGGTCGACGAGCGCGCTCCCGAGCACGTGCCCCGCCTCCAGGAACGTGCAGGCGATCCCCGGGGCCACCGGGAATCGCCGGTGGTAAGGCATCGAGACGATCGAGTCGAGAACCCCCGTGACGTCGTCGCGGCCGTAGAGGGGCTCCACGGCCTGGAGGTCCGCCAGGCCGCGCTCGATCAGGCGCTCGATGTGCCGGGCGTCCGCCGCCTGGATGCTGGCGGCGTCGAGCAGCATCGGCGCGCAGAGGTCCCGGGTCGCCGGCGTCGCGTACACCGGTCCCCGGTAACCCCTCCGGTGAAGCACCGGGAGTGCGCCCGAGTGGTCGATGTGCGCGTGGGAGAGGAGCACGGCGTCGATCGGCACGCCGTCGAACGGCAGCTCCCGGTTGCGCTGGAAGGACTCGGCCCGGCGCCCCTGGAACAGCCCGCAGTCGAGGAGCACCGTCGCCTTCGACGTGCGGATCAGGTGCCGGGATCCGGTGACGGTCTGCGCTGCACCGAGGAACTCGAGCTCGATCATGGCTGCCCCCCCCCCGGGAAGAGTACCTCCGCACCCCCCATCCGGGTTCGGGTGTTTTCCGGAGGGCGGATCGGGAATCAATCTCCGCGGGCTGGGGAGTCGCCCCGATATCGAAGCTCCGCCGGATCGACGACACTCCGGATCAGAAAGGGAGGCGGCAAATGAAGACCCTCAACGGCGGCAGCGCGGTTCCCGGTGGCTACTACCTCTCCAGGTCGAACTGGGAAATGTTCCCCGTCGCCCGTGACGGCGAGCGGTTGCCCGGCAAGCCCTCGGAGCACTACGTGAAGGTCCCCACCGCGGCGGCCCTCGTGCTGATGCCGGTGCTCGGCGGCCTGATGGTGGTCTTCCTCCCGTTCATCGGCCTCTACCTGACCGCCAAGGCGGTGGTCAGCCCGGTGACGAACCTCTTCCACCGGTCGGCGAAGGACCTGGCCGCCACGGTGACCCCGGGCTGGGCGCCCGGCGCCGCGCACTTCACCGGGAAGGCCACCGAGGAGAAGACGGCCGAGGAGGCCGGGGCCGGTGAGGCGAAGCTCGAGGAGCTCGCCAAGGAAGTGGAAGAGAAGCGCAAGGCATAGCCCAGGAGATCGAGCGGGCGGGGGCCCGAAGCACGGAGGCGGCGCCGCGGCGCCGCCTCTCTTCGTCAGCCGTCGGCGGCCGGGTCACGCGGCCACGCGATCGCCCCGGCCGGCGCTCCAGGAACGTTGACCCGGCTCCGCCCGACGCCCGTACGCTCCACCTCGACCCGCACGCCGATCCGCTCGTGCAGCTCCGGCACGTGGGAGATCACCCCCACGGTACGCCCGCTCGCCCGGAGCGACTCCAGCGCCACCATGGCGTGCTCCAGGGTCTCCCGGTCCAGGGTCCCGAATCCCTCGTCGATGAAGAGCGTGCGGGACTGCGTGGCCCGGGTCGCGATGGCCGCCAGGGCGAGCGCCAGCGCCAGGGAGACGAGGAAGCTCTCGCCACCCGACAGGCCGTTCACGCTCCGTACCTCGTCGCCGAGGTCACGGTCCACCACCTGGAGCTCCAGGTCCTGGCCAGGGACGCGCATGATCTGGTAGCGGGGCGCCAGGTCGAGGAGGTGGTGGTTCGCCTGGCGCAGCAGGGCGTCGAGCGTGAGGCCCTGGGCGAAGCTCCGGAACTTCTTGCCGTCGCTGGACCCGATCAGGTCGGAGACCGCCTGCCATCGCGCCGCCACCGCCTGCTGGGCGTCCTGCGCCAGGGCGAGGCTCGCCGAGCGTGCGCGGCCCTCCTCGTCGGAGCGGAGCCGGAACTGGACCTCGGAGAGGCGCGTCCTGGCCTCCGCGGCCACCCGGTCGGCGTCGGGGGCCTCCTGGATCGCGTCTTCCCGGGAGGTCGACGGTCGTCCCTGCCCGGCGTGAAGGGTGGCGCGGCGAACCCGCTCGGCGTGGGTGGAGGTGGCCTCGTGAAGGACCCGCGCGAGCGCGTCGAGGTGGGTGCGCGTCGTCCGGATCCACTCCTTGCCCCGGGTGAGCAGGAGCTCGAGCCGGGCACGGTCGAGTCCGGCGGCAGCGAGCGCCTCCCCGAGGCTCGCCTCGGCTGCCGCGAGATCCGAGGTGGCGGTCGCGTGCCGGGAGGTGGCCTCCTTGAGCTCCTGGGTCGTCCGCGCCGCGGCGACACGGGTCGCCTCCGCCTGGCTGCGCGCCGCGTCCAGTCCGGTCCGCGCGGCCTGCTCGGCGGCGACGAGCGCGTCCTCCACCTCGGACGCCGGGATCCCTCCCAGGAGCGCGGCCCGCTCCACCTGGCGTGAGGCGAGCTGGCCGAGGAGGGACGCCTCCCGCGACGAGGCCTCCGCGGCGGCGTGGACTCTCTCCGTCTCGGCCACCCGGGCGCCCTCGAGCGCGGCCCGCTTCGGGCCCAGCGCCTGCTCGGCATCCTTCTGCGCCCGGACACGATCGGCGTGCCCGGACGCGGTCTTCGAGCAGGACCGGCCGAAGGCCACGGGGTCCGCCCGGGCCGCCTTGCGCCAGTCTCCCAGGAAGGAGAGAGGGGCCTCCAGCTCACCTTCGGTCCCGTCCCGCAGGACGGCGAGCGAGCGAAGGGACACCTCCAAATTCGCCACCTCGGCGCCGGCCCGCTCGACGTCGAGCTCGGCCGCGGCCAGCGCCTTGCGCTCCTTCTCGACCTCCTTGCGGCGCGCCTCGACGTCCTTCCTCGCGGCCTCCGAGGCCTGCTTCCGATCGAGCGCGCCGTCGAGCGCCGTCCTCGCGCTCACGAGCCCCTGCTCGGCCTGGGCGAGGAGCTTCGCGAGCAGGTCCACGCCGTCCGGCGCCCGGGCCGGGAGACCCGGAATGCCGGCCCGCTCCAGGCGGGAGGCGTACCCGGCGTTCGCCCTCTCGAGGGCGGCCTCGTGGCGCTCCCGAAGCGCGCGCCCCGTCTCGACCCGTTCCTCGCCACGGCTGGCCCGCTTCAGGATGTCGGTCTCCTCCTTGCGGAGGGCTGCCAGGCCCTTCTCTCCCAGCGAAACGACCTCCTGCTGCCTCGCGAGGAGGCTCTCGACGGGCGCCTGCCGGGAGTAGGGGTGCTCGGTGGCGCCGCAGAGCGGGCAGGGTGCTCCGTCCTCGAGGTGATCCCGGTGCCCCTCCAGGGAGAGCGCGTCCCGGGTCCGTTCGAGGGCGGCCCTGTCGGCGTCGAGGGCGGCCTGGGCCGCCACGAGCTTCCGCTCCTGGGCGAGCAGCTCCGCCGCCGCCTCGCGGACCCGCTTCTCGGCCTCCTCGAGTTCCCTCGCGGTCTCGTCCCGCTCCCCCTTCGCCCGGGCCGTCTCGCCGGCGAGCCGGAAGAGGTCGGCCAGGTCGCCCCGAAGGGAGTCGGCCGCGCCGTGGATGCGACGCAGCGTCGAGAGGTCGTCGCCGGCGGCCGAGGACTCGGCCTCGTGGGCAGCCCGCTCCAGGGAGGCGAACGCGCCGTCGAGCCTGGCCACGCTCCCGGAAGCCTCCGCCCTCCGGGTGGAGGCGGCCGCGAGGCGATGCCTAGCCTCCTCCGTCGCGCTAGCCTTGAGGGCGATGTCGTCCAGGTGATGCGCGTGCCTCCGGAGGAGCGCCTCCCACCGGGGCCATTCCCCGGAGAGGAGCGCCTGGGCCCCATTCCCGGCGAGCCAGGCCGACGCGGCGTCACGGCGGGCCTCGAGGTCGAGGACGTCCCTTCGAGCCGCGGCGGAAGCCTTCGCCGCGGCGGCGGCATCCGCCGTCAGCTGCTTCCGCTCGGCGCCGGCGGCGCCCGCGCGCTCCCGCATCTCGTTCACGGATGCGTCGAGCACCCTGGCCTGGGCGATCGCCGGACGTGTCTCCTCGAGATCACGAACGGCCGAGGCGAGCGCCGACGCGGCGGCCCTCTCCGCCGCCTCGGCCGCGAGGCGCGCAGCGTCGTCCCGCACGGTGGCTTCCGAGGCCTTCGCGACCCGCGCCTCGGCGGCGGCGAGCTCCCGGGCGGAACGGACGGCGTCGTCGTGAGCCCCGCGGAGGCCCTCGGCCCCCTCGACCTGGGCGAGCTCCGTGCGAAGTCCACCCGCCGCGGCCCCCTCGACGCGAGCCCGCTCGACGCCCGCGACGGCGGCCGCCACCTCCTGCCGGTTTCGCTCGTCCGCCTCGTGCCATCGCACCGCCTCGGCGGCGGCCCGGGACCGCGCCAGAGCCCCCTCCTCCTCGGACGCCAGGGCGCCGGCGAGCGTGCGGGCCTCCTCCTGCTCCGGCGGGGAGAGGAGACGGATGTCCTGGACCTGCCGGTCGAGGTCCTCGAGCCTGCCGGCCTCGCTCGAGGACCGCTGGAACGCCGCCACGGAGAGGCGCGTGTAGACGTCGGTCCCGGTGACCCGCTCGAGGATGCTCGCCCGGTCGGCGGAGGTCGCCTTCAGGAACGCGGTGAACTCGAACTGGGGAAGCACCACCGCCCGCCGGAACTCCTCGAAGGAGTATCCGAGCAGGCGCGGGACCGTGTCCTCCCGCTCGCGGACGGTCCAGGCGATCGCGTCCCCCGAGCCGAGGTCGGTCACCTTCACGCGAGCGGCCTGGAACCTCCCTCCGGCCCGGCCCCGAGCACGGTGCGCCGACCAGCGAGCCCGGTAGCGCTTGCCGTCGACGCCCTCGAAGTCCACCTCGGCGAAGCCGCCCGGGGTTCCCCGGGAGACCAGGTCCCGCTCGTCGCTGGCTTCGACCCGGAGTGAAGGGTCGTCCCCATCGCGACCGACCATGACTCCCCGTCCGCGCTCGCCGAGGCGCGGGGTCTTCCCGAAGAGCGCCAGGCAGAGCGCGTCCATGAGCGTGCTCTTCCCGGACCCGGTCGGGCCGGAGATGGAGA
>DAIEMM010000330.1 GCA_027349605.1 Anaeromyxobacteraceae bacterium | reverse complement strand
CAGCAGGGCTCCATGTCCGGCCACGCCATCGCCTTCTTCGTGATCGCGGTGGCCGCGGCCGAGGCGGCCGTCGGACTCGCCATCGTCATCGCCGTCTACCGGACGCGCGGGACGGTGGCGGTGGACGAGGTCGAGGTCCTGCGGGACCGGTAGAGCGCATCCCGCAACCCCGCAGCCTGCTGCGGCGAAGCATTCCTGCCTGCGGGAGGCGGCCTCGTCGGTCCGCTCCTCGGGCGCCCCCCTCGGCGACGGACTGCTTCGCCTCGCGACGGCCGGGGGTCGTGGGATGCGCTCTAGTCACCGCGGGGCGGCGTGGAAGGCTTCCCGGCGATCCGCTCGACCTGATCCGTCCGGAGGTCCGGCGCGGGATCCCGGCCGAAGTAGACCGAGGCGGCCACCACCAGCGCCAGGATCGCGCTCAGCACGAAGGTGGGAACGAGCGAGGCCCTGCGCGGCACCGTCCTCCGCCGGTGCCTCGGCGGGGGCGGCTCGACGGGGGCGACCGCGGGAACGAGGGTCGGTACCGTTCGAGCCGCCGGAGCGGGGTCGGGCTCCATCTTCCAGGCATTCGCCGACTGCCGGCTCGGCTGGGCGCGCCGGACGGGCGCCGCTTCCCGGCGGGGCGGGTCGCTCCGGAGGGGCTCGACGACGACGGATCGTCTCGCCTCCGCCGGGGGCGCCACCGGTGCAAGCGCCGCAAGCATCGGGGCCTGCCTCGGGGGCGGAGGTGGAGGTGCCGCCCGGACGACGGGATGGCTCTGGGCCGTCTCCGGCGTCTCGGCCCCCGGACGGACGGAGATCGTCGCCCCACAGGTCTTGCACTTCATCCGGAAGGCACGACCCGAGAGTTCCTGGGAGACGACGTAGACGCGCTGGCAGCTATCGCAACGGAACCGCACCTTAGAATCCTCTAACCATTCGAACCTGCTCGTGAATACTGAATGCTGCGAGCGAGCCCGCTCATACCTCTCTATGCCTGGATTCCAGGAAAATGTCACTCGTACGAGGTACGTCATGACCCCGAGGAGTCATGCCCGGGCTCAAGGTTCGAACCGGTGCACCCGGTGAGGCAGGTCGGTCGACGTTCGCAGCACGAGCTCCTTCAACCGCCCGGTGGCCATGTCGTAGACCCAGCCGTGGAGCCAGGGGCGCCCCTCCGTCGCCCAGGCTCGCTGGATCACCGAGGTCTTGGCCAGGTGGTCCACCTGCTCGACCACGTTCAGCTCGATGAGCCGCCGCGACCGGGCCTCCTCGTCGGGGAGCGCGGAGAGCTCGTCCTGGTGCCGCTCGGCGCAGTCCTTGATGTTCTGGAGCCAGCGGTTGATGAGCCCGAAATCCTGCCTCGACATCGCGGCCTTCACGCCGCCGCAGCCGTAGTGGCCGCAGACGATGATGTGCCGGACCCGCAGCGCCTGCACCGCGTAGAAGATCACGGTGAGCATGTTGAGATCGGTGTGGACCACCTGGTTCGCCACGTTGCGGTGGACGAAGAGCTCGCCGGGCTGGCACCCGGTGACGGTCTCGGCGGGCACGCGGCTGTCGGAGCACCCGATCCAGACGTACTCGGGGTCCTGGTTCTCGTTCAGCCGCGCGAAGTAGTCGGGCTGCGCGCCCATGCGCTCGGCGACCCAGCGCTGGTTGGAGGCGAGGAGCCGCTTGTAGCAGTCCATGGCCATGCCGCCCGAGGGTACCAGATGGAAGCGCCGCACCTGAAATAGGCCGGCCGTCGCGCCGTATGGGAGGGCACAAGGAGAAACGCCATGAAGAACTTCGCCATCGTCGCCTTCGCCCTCGTCCTCCAGATCGGCTTCCTCGTCCAGCTTGCCTCGCTGTAGCGGCGGTGACGCGGCACGGACGCCGCGGTAAGCTCCCCGCCCCATGCTCGCGCGCTGCGCCTTCTGCCAGAAGACCTTCGACACCGATCGCTTCGGGGTCCAGCCCTGTCCCCACTGCGGCCAGCAGGTCCACCTCGCCGACCCGGACGCACCCGCGCCGACGCAGCCGCCTCCCGCGGCGGCCCCGCCTGCCGGTCCCTGGTCCGCCGGTCCCCCGCCCGGAGCGCCCACCGCACCGGGAGCGCCCTGGGCCGTGGGAGAGGCCGACGCCCCCTTCGCCCTGCGCTCGTCGCAGGGCTGGGTCAGGACCTACGTCTCCACCTGGAAGCTCGCCTGCCTCCGGCCGGCCGAGTTCTTCCGCTCGGTGAAGATCGGCACGCCCGGCTCGGCGGTGCTCTTCGGCGTCGTCGCCATGACCCTGGCGAGCTGGTTCCAGACCCTCTACGGCGCGATCATGGGCGCCGCCACCCGGGGCATGCTCGAGGAGATGCTGAAGCAGGTGCCCCAGGGGTCGCAGTTCCAGGACACCTGGATGATGCAGTGGATCTCCGGGGCCACCGTCGTCGGGACGGTGGCGCAGCTCGTGGCCGCCCCGTTCATCTCCGCGGTCTGGATCCTCCTCTGGGCCGCCCTCTACCACATGGGCCTGCTCGTCCTCGGCGCGGCCTCGCGGGGCTTCGAGGCCACGCTCACCGTGGTGGGTTACGCCTCCGGCGCGCTGCTCATCGGGGCCGCCCCGGTTCCCGGGCTCGCCAACCTGGTGGGAGCGGTCTGGTTCGGCTTCGCCGCCGCCATCGGGTTCCGCGAGGCGCAGCTGACCACGAACGGGAAGGCCTGGACGGCGCTCTTGCTCCCCTTCCTCGCCGTCTGCGCCTGCTGCTGCGCCGTGGCCTGGATGTTCGTCGCCGGATTCTCCAGCCTGAAGATCCACGGGAGCTAGGTCGATGCAGCGGGACGGGCTCAGCCGCCGACGTCCCGGGATCCCCGAGGCCTTCGCGGCCGTCGCCGTCCTCTCCTTCCTGGTCGCGCGCTTCGCCCCGGTCCTCGCCTTTCCCTCCGAGTGCACGTTCCGGGCGCTCACCGGGCTCCCCTGCGCCTCGTGCGGCATGACCCACGCCTTCGTCGCGCTGGCCCATGCCGACGCGGGCGGCGCCTGGGCGGCCAGCCCGCTCGGCGCGCTCGTCGCCGGAGGCGCCTGGCTCTACGCCCTCCTCGACCTCGCCCGCCTGGCCGCGGGAATCCCCTGGCCGCGCCTCTCCCAGGGAGCCTGGCGCGCCATGGCGGTGGGCGTGGTGAGCGCCGCCGCCGTCAACTGGGCGTGGATGCTCCTCCGCGCGACCGCGGTGCGGGGCGCACCGTGACCGGCGAGGAGCGGCTGGGATTCCTGCTCGTCGCCGCGAGCTACCTGGCCGGCTCGATCCCGTTCGGGCTCCTGCTCGGGCGGATCTTCGCGGGGGTGGACGTCCGCGCGGCCGGGTCGGGAAACATCGGCGCCACCAACGTGGCCCGCACGGCGGGCAAGGGCCTGGGCGTGCTCACGCTGCTGCTCGACGCAGCCAAGGGGGGCGTCCCGGTGGCGGCGACGGCGCTGGCGCTCGGGGAGGCTCACGACGGCGCCTGGCCGGCCGCGGCCGGTCTCGCGGCCTTCCTGGGACACGTCTTCCCGGTCTGGCTCCGCCTCCGGGGAGGCAAGGGGGTGGCCACCGCCTTCGGCGCCTTCGTGGTGCTCGCCCCCGGTCTCACGCTCCTCGCCGCGGCGACGTTCGCCATCGCCTTCGCGTCCACCCGGGTGGTCTCGGTGAGCTCCATGGCCGCGGCCCTGGTGCTCGCAGGCGGCGCGGCCTACGCGCACGGAAAGTACGCCCCGGTCACCCGGGTGGCGCTGGTGGTGCTCGCCGTGATCGTCGTCCGCCACCGCTCCAACATCCGCAGGATGCTGCGCGGGGAGGAGTCGCGCCTGGCGTCGGGGGCGCGGCGCCCTAGACGTTCGGCATCGCGCTCATCTCGCCCGCCGGACGGATGAGGACCTGGCGCGGCTTCACGCCGTTGGCCGGGCCCACCACGCCCTCGCGCTCCATGCGCTCGACGATCTTGGCGGCCTTGTTGTAGCCGAGCCGCATCTCCCGCTGGAGCTTGGAGACCGACACCTCCTCCATGCGGGAGACCAGCGCCAGCGCCTCGTCGTAGACCGGGTCGTCCTCGTCGTCGTCGCGCCGGGAATCGCCCGAGCCGTCGCGCGCCTTGAGGATCGAGTCGTCGAAGACCGGACGGCCCTGCTGCTTCAGGAACCCGACCACGCCGGCGATCTCCTCCTCGGAGACGAAGGCGCCCTGCACGCGGGTGACCGGCTGGGTGGCGGTGAGGACCAGCATGTCGCCGTCGCCGAGCAGCGCCTCGGCGCCCGGGCCGTTGATGATGGTGGTCGAGTCGTGGCGCGAGGCCAGCCGGAAGCTGATGCGGGCCGGGAAGTTGTTCTTGATCATCCCGGTGATCACGTCGGTGGAGGGGCGCTGCGTGGCCACGATGAGGTGGATGCCGGTGGCGCGGGCCTTCTGGGCCAGTCGGGCCAGCGAGATCTCCACCTCGCGCGGCGCGGTCATCATGAGGTCGGCCAGCTCGTCGATGACCACCACCATGTAGGGGAGCTTCTGGGGGGCCTTCTTCTCGCCGGGAACCGGGGCCCGGGTCGGGTCCTCGAAGAGGGGAACCTGCTCCTCGCGCGCGAGGCGCTCCGCGGCCTCCTCCTCCGTCTCGCCCTCGGTCACGTCGACGACGAGCAGCTTCCTGGGCGGCGGCTCGTCCTGGTCGCCGAAGGTGCGCCCCTCGGCGCGCAGCTTCTCCACCTTGGCGTTGTAGGACTTGAGGTCCTTCGAGCCGGTGTCGGCCAGGATCTGGGTGCGCCGCTCCATCTCGTCGACGGCCCACTGCAGCGCCCGGGCCGCCTTCTGCGGATCGGTCACCACCGGGAGGAGCAGGTGCGGGATGTCCTCGTAGATGGAGAGCTCGGTCATCTTCGGGTCCACCATGATCATGCGCACCTGGTCCGGCGCGTGCCGGTAGAGGAGCGAGAGGATCATGGTGTTCAGGCCGACCGACTTGCCGGCGCCGGTGGTGCCGGCGATGAGCAGGTGCGGCATCTTCTGGAGATCCACGCAGTACGGGATGCCCTCGATGTTCTTGCCGAGCGCCAGCGGAAGGAGCCCGGTGGCGCGGTCGAAGGCGTCGCACTCGATGACGTCGCGCAGGTAGACGGTGGCGCGGTCCCGGTTCGGCACCTCGATGCCCACCACGCCCTTGCCGGGGATGGGCGCGATGATGCGGATGCGCGTCGCCGAGAGCGCCATGGTGAGCTCCTTGTCGAGGTTCTCGATCCTCGAGAGCTTCACCCCCGCCACCGGCATGAACTCGTAGAGCGTGACCACCGGCCCCGGCCGGATGTGCCGGATGGCGCCGTCGACCCCGTGCTGCCGCAGGGTCGAGACGATGATCTCGGCCACCTTCTGCATGCCCGCCTCGTCGAGCTCGCCCTTGGGCTGCTCGTGGCGCGTCAGCAGCCCGACCGAGGGGAGCTGGAAGACCTCCCCCGACTGCATGAAGGCGAACTCGGGCACGTCCTTGGACTTCTTCTTCTTGCCCCGTTCCTGCATGGCCGCCGAGACCACGATCTCCGGGCGGGCCGGACCGGACTCGAGAGGCAGCGGGTCGGGCGTGGGCTCGGGAGGGACCGCCGCGACCACGAGCGGGAGCGGGCCGGGAACGGGCGCCTCGCCCTTCTCGTCCTTCCCGCGACGGCGTCGCCGGGGCAGCGCCTCCTCCTCCTCCTCCTCGGAGGTGGCCCAGGCGGGCTCGTCGTCGAGCCGCCCGCGCTTCTTCTCCCGGACCAGGGCGCCGGCCATGGCCCGCCCCTCCCGCTCCTCGCCGGAGGCGGCCTCGATCACGGCGGAGGCCTCGAGCTCGTCCTCGCGGGCACGCTCGGCTGCCTCCTCGGCGCGCATCTCCGCCACCGCGGCGCGGTGGCGGTCGATCGCCAGCGCCAGCCGGTGGACCGACCAGTTCCAGCCGGAGCGGAGGGCGGCCCAGGTGACGCCCCAGACCTTCTGGACCTTCACGTCGGTGGCCACGATGAGCGCCACCACCGCGCCGGCCCCGACCACGAGCGCGGTTCCGACCGGGCCGATGAGCATCTCCGCGCGGGTGCAGAGCAGCCGTCCCACGATGCCGCCCGGGGCGAAGCTCGAGAGCCCGCGGCCGGAGAGGAAGAGGTGGGCGAGGGTGGCGACCGAGGCGGTGAGGACGGCGTAGGCGGCGGAACCGACGAGGGTCACGCGTGGCGACTGGCCGCGGAAGAGTGCGATGGCGGTGACGACCAGGGCCACCGGGAGGACGAGGGCGGAGTAGCCGAGCACCTGGTAGAGGGCCCGGGCCACGTGATGGCCCACCGGACCGACGAGGTTCGAGGCGGGGGCGACCCCGTGGGCGATGAGCTGGCCGTCGAGCGCCGAGAAGGTGACGAGCGCGATGGCGAGCGCGGTGCCGAGCGCGAGGAGCGCGACGGCGAGGATGTCCCGCCCCATTCCCGTCTTCCCGGAGCCCCCGTCCCGGCTCTTCTCGGACTTCCGGTTGCCCTTCTGCTTTCCCATGGATCCTCGGCGATATCGCGGGTGTGGGGGCGCGGACGGCCCCGGAGCCGACGATATCGTCGGGGGGCGAAGGGTCAATTTTTCCACCGGGATCCGTGGCTTGCGCGGGTCCGTGTATCGGCGCTACCTTGGACGGTCTCCCATGGACGTCCGCTGCGAGCGTTGCCGGGCCAACTACGTCGTGGACGACGCCCGGATACCCGAGGCGGGCGTGAAGGTCGCCTGCACCCAGTGCGGGCACGGATTCCTGCTCCGGAAGAAGGTCCTCGCCGTCGCCGTCCCCCTGAAGACGGGAGACGGGGACGTCCCGCTGCCCGTGTCCGACCTCACCCCTGCCGCCGGCCCCGCTGGTCCTCCGGGCAACGGGGCGGACCGGGGGACCTGGCGGCTCCGGCAGGTGTCGGGCGCCGTCTTCCCCTTCCGGGAGCTCTCCACCCTGCAGCGCTGGATCGTGGAGCGGAAGGCCTCGCGGGACGACCAGGTGTCGTCGGGCCGGGGAGAGGAGGCCTGGCGCCGTCTCGGCGACATCCCCGAGCTCCGGAGCTTCTTCTCGCTGGTGGAGAGGGCCAGCCGGGGGGGTGAGCCCCGCCCGGAAAACCCTTCGCCGGAGGTGCGTTCCACGCCCGGGATGGAAGACCCCGCCTGGGCGCACGACCCGGCCCCGCCTCCTGCTCGGGTCACGCGCTCCCTGCCCCCCGCGCCCAGGCCGAAGCGCCGGGTGGTCTGGGTGGCCCTGCTGGTCGTCGGTCTCCTGGGCGTGGCGGCGGGCACCGTCTACCTGCGGCGGAAGGCCGAGGTCGACGTCGTGGCGCAGGCCGTCGTCCAGGCGCCCGCGCCGGCCGCCGCGGTGGTGACCCCGAGGCCCGCCGACCCGAAACCCTCGCCGCCACCGGCGAAGCCGCCCGAGGCCGCCCAGAACCCCGATCCGGGTGCGGCGTCCCCGACGGGGCCCGCCCTCGCGGCGACCACCGGTCCGGCGGCGTCGACCGGGCCGGACGCGACCACCGGACCGGCCGCGGCCCCGCCGGCGCCGAAGGAACCCGTGCGGGCTGCCCCGCGCGACGACGCCAGGTCCGAGATCCGGACCGCCCTGGCCCAGGCGCGCGAGCAGCGGGACCGGGGCCGTTGCGAGGCGGCGCTCGACCTCTACGGCCGGGCCCTCGCCATCGACGGGCGCAACGCCGCGGCCCTCGCCGGCCGCGGGGCGTGTTATCTGGACCTTTCGCGGTACGCCCAGGCGGAGTCCAGCTTCGAGGGAGCCCTCGAGTCCGACCCTCGCAGCGCCGAGGCGCTCTTCGGCCTGGCCGAGACCTACCGCTACATGGGGAAGAAGGCCGACGCGGTGGCCGCATACGAGAGGTTCCTGGCCGTCCGGCCCACCGGAGACGACGCCGCCGCGGCCCGGCGACTCATCATCCAGCTGAAGGAGTGAACGAAATGTCCGAGACCGTGAAGCCCTCCCAGACCGAGGACGACTACTTCGCGAAGGAGGACGCCGAGAAGAAGCGCAAGCTCGCCCTCAAGGTCCGCCACGACATGGCGGCGGACGAGGCCCGGCGACTCCGGGAACTGCACCGGGGGCACTGTCCCAACTGCGGGCAGCAGATGCACGAGGTGAAGCTCCGCACCGTCCCGGTCGACGTCTGCTTCGCCTGCAACGGGATCTTCCTCGAGGCGTCCGAGATCGAGACCTTCCAGCGCCAGATCAACGAGGGGCGGCGTGGCGTGGTGGCGGCCATCCTCAACTGGCTGAAGCCCGAGTCGGGCCAGAAGTAGGCCGGATGGCGCTGTCCACCGAAGAGGTCCGGCGCATCGCGGCGCTGGCCAGGCTCCGGCTCTCCCCGGAGGAGGAGACCCGGCTCGCCGGGGAGCTCTCGGCCATCCTCGACTACGTCCGGCAGCTCGAGGAGCTCGACGTGTCGGGCGTCGAACCCATGACCCACGCGCTGGCCGCGGGGGAGACCCCCTTCCGCGAGGACGCGGTGCTCCCCGGCCTGTCGCCGGAGGAAGCCCTCGCCAACGCGCCCGCACGCGCCGGGACCTGCTTCCAGGTCCCCCGGATCATCGAGTGAGCGCGCCCGGCATCCTCGAGAGGTCGCTCACCGACCTGGCGCAGGCGCTCTCGCGGCGCGAGGTCTCCTCCGAGGAGATCACCGCCGCCTGCCTCTCCCGCATCGAGGCGACCGACGGGAAGCTGCACGCGTTCCTGCGGGTCGCGCCGGAGCGATCCCTCGCTGCGGCGCGGGCCTCCGACGCGAGGCGCGCGCGCGGCGAGGCGCGGTCGCGGCTCGACGGCGTCCCCATCGCGCTGAAGGACATCTTCCTCACGAAGGGGCTCGAGACCACCTGCGGCTCGCGGATCCTGGAGGGCTTCGTCCCTCCCTTCGACTCCACGGTGGTGGAGCGGCTCGAGGCGGCCGGGACCGTGGTGGTGGGCAAGCTCAACATGGACGAGTTCGCCATGGGCTCGTCCAACGAGAACAGCGCCTTCGGTCCCTGCCGGAACCCCTGGGACCTCGAGCGCACGCCCGGCGGCTCCTCGGGCGGCAGCGCGGCGGCCGTGGCCGCCCGGCAGGTCTTCGGTGCCTTCGGGACCGACACCGGCGGCTCGATCCGGCAGCCCGCCTCGCTCTGCGGCGTGGTCGGGGTGAAGCCCACCTACGGCCGGGTCTCCCGCTACGGCGTCATCGCCTTCGCGAGCTCGCTCGATCAGGTCGGCCCCATCGCCCGCACGGTCCCCGACGCGGCGGCGCTGCTCGGCGCCGTGGCCGGCCACGACCCCCGCGACCAGACCTCCTCCCCGCTGCCGGTTCCCGACTACCTGGCCGGGCTCGAGGACGGCGCGCGAGGCCTCCGCATCGGCGTCCCGCGCGAGTGGCTCCAGGGCGGATCGGAGGCCGGCGTGGAGCGGCGCGTGCGCGAGGCCCTCTCCGCCTACGAGGCCATGGGGGCCACCCTGGTCGACGTCGAGCTCCCTCACTCGAAGTACGGCGTGGCGGCCTACTACCTGGTGGCCCCGGCCGAGGCCTCGTCCAACCTGGCCCGCTACGACGGCGTGCGCTTCGGCCTCCGGGCCCCGGCCCGCGCGCTCGGCGACATGTACGGCGAGACCCGCGATCGGGGGTTCGGGGCCGAGCCGAAGCGGCGCATCATGCTCGGCACCTACGCGCTGTCGGCCGGCTACTACGACGCCTACTACCTGCGGGCCCAGAAGGTCCGCACGCTCGTCCGGCGCGACTTCGACCGGGCCTTCGAGCGCTGCGACCTGGTGGCCGGCCCGGTCTCGCCCACGGTGGCCTTCCGGCTCGGCGAGAAGGTGGCCGACCCGCTGCAGATGTACCTGGCCGACGTCTTCACCATCTCCTGCAACCTGGCGGCGCTCCCCGGGCTCTCCGTGCCGGCCGGTATTCACCCGGAGTCAAAGCTGCCGATCGGGTTGCAGCTGGTGGGCCGCCCCTTCGACGAGACGACCCTCCTGCGGGCCGCCCGCGCGCTGGAGCGGGAGATGGGTCCCTCGCCGGCCCCGGAGGCCGTCGGATGAGCGCCCCCACCCGCAAGGTCGCGGTGGTGGTCTGGGGCGGAATGGTGGCCACGCCGCTGCTCTTCGCGGCGGTGACCGTGGCCGCGGTGGCGCCCCGCGCCCTGCGCTCGCCCGGGCTCTCGGGCCTCTTCTTCTGGATGGCGGGGGCCATGGTGGGGCTCGGCGTGGCGCTCTCCCGCCTCCTGCCGCTGCGCATCCTCCCGCGCGACCAGCGTCCGCGCGACACGCTCGCCTTCGCGCGGCTGGTGGTGGCCTGGGCCATCCTGGAGGGAGCGGCCATGTTCCCGCTGGTCGCCGAGCTCGTGACCGGGGATCCCTTTCTCTACCTGCTCTGCGCCGTGGCGGTGGCGGCGCAGGTCTCCCTCTTCCCCTCGGAGGAGCGCTGGGCAGCCTACGCGGTGCAGCCGCTCCCCAGCGGGGGCTCCGGCCGGATGGTGCGCTAGTGCCCCGCCCCAGGCAAGATGACGACTACGAGCGCCGATCCTCTCGCTGCGGCGAGCGGCCTCGTCGATGCGCTGCTCGACGTAGCGCTGCTACGCCTCCGCTGCTCCCTCCTCGGGCGCTCGCCTCGCGTCGGTCTCGGCGCTCTCGTCACATCACCTTGCCTGGGGGGGGGCACTAATGGTCAAGGACTGGCAGCTCGTCGTCGGCCTCGAGGTCCACGCCCAGCTCCTCACCCGGAGCAAGATCTTCTGCGGCTGCCCGACCACCTTCGGCGCCGAGCCCAACACCCACGTCTGCCCGATCTGCCTGGCCATGCCGGGAGTCCTCCCCGCGCTCAACCGGCAGGTGGTGGAGTTCGCCGTGCGCACCGGGCTCGCGCTCGGCTGCGCCATCCAGGAGAAGAGCGTCTTCGCCCGGAAGAACTACTTCTACCCGGACCTCCCCAAGGGCTACCAGGTGAGCCAGTACGAGCTGCCCATCTGCCTGGGTGGCGGGGTCGACTTCACCCTCGACGGCGCGGAGCGGCGCGTGCGCCTCACCCGAATCCACATGGAGGAGGACGCCGGGAAGAGCCTGCACGGGGTGGCCGCCGACGGCTCCTCGGGCGTGGACCTGAACCGGGCCGGCGTGCCGCTCCTCGAGATCGTGAGCGAGCCCGACATCCGCTCCGTCGACGAGGCGGTCGAATACCTCAAGGCGCTGCGCACGGTCCTCATGTACCTGGGCGTGAACGACGGCAACCTCGAGGAGGGCTCGTTCCGCTGCGACGCGAACGTGTCGGTCATGCCGGTGGGCTCGACCGTGCTGGGGACCCGCTGCGAGCTGAAGAACATGAACTCCTTCCGCTTCCTCCGGCAGGCCATCGAGTACGAGGTGCGCCGGCAGGTGGAGATCCTGGAGGGCGGCGGAAAGGTCGTGCAGGAGACCCGCCTCTTCGACCCGCAGCGCGGGGAGACCCGCTCGATGCGCTCGAAGGAGGAGGCCCACGACTACCGCTACTTCCCGGAGCCCGACCTGCCGCCGGTCCGGGTGCCCGCCTCCTGGATCGAGGAGGTGCGCCGCAGGCTGCCCGAGCTTCCCCGTGCGCGCGCCGCGCGCTACCAGCGCGAGCTGGGACTCTCGGCCTACGACGCGGCCGTGCTCACCGCCGAGCTGGGGACGGCCGAGCTCTTCGACGCGGCGGTCTCCGCGCGCGCGGGCGGGGCCGAGGCGGCCAAGCGGATCGCAAACCTGATCAACGGCGAGGTGGCCCGGATCGCCAACGAGGTCGTGGTCGCCCCGGCAGCGGGGAAGCTCACGCCGGCGGCGCTCGCCGGAGTCGCCCGCCTGGCCGAGGCGGGCACCATCGGCGGCCCGGGGGTGCGCCAGGTGATCGAGCAGCTCTTCCGGGACGGCGGCGATCCCGACGCGGTGGTCGCGGCGCGCGGCCTCGCGCAGGTGTCGGACGGGTCGGCGGTGGAAGCCGCCGTCGACGCCGTGATCGCGGCCAGCCCCGGCGAGGTGGAGCGCTACCGGGCCGGCAACCAGAAGCTCCTCGGCTTCCTGGTCGGCCAGGTGATGAAGGCCATGAAGGGCAAGGGCAACCCGGTGGTGGTGAACGCGGTGCTCAAGCGGAAGCTGGAAGAAGGCGGAGCCTGATGGCCTGGGCGGGATGGGGTGCGGGGCCGGCCGGGGCGGGGTCCGCCGGAGGCCCGAGCCGGTTGTTCCTCGTGGTGCTGCTCGTCCTCTCCGCGGTGGTGGCCGGCGTGCTGCTCCGCGACCGGCACTGGCTCGAGGGCGGCCTGGCCGCGGCCGGGGCCCTCTACTTCGGCCTGCGCGCCTCCGGGAGGCTGGGGCGCAGGGGAGGGGACCGATCGTGACGGAAAGTGAAGTGCTGCGCCCGGTGCTCTACGACGACCGGAGGGACGAGGTCCGCCTCCTCGACCAGCGCCTCCTCCCCGGCGAGGAGACCTGGCTCGAGCTCACCACCGCCGACGAGGTCGCCGAGGCCATCCGCACGCTGGCGGTCCGGGGAGCCCCGGCCATCGGGGTCGCCGCAGCCTACGGGCTCGCCGTCGAGGCCCGGCGCGGCGCCACGCCGGAACGGATGCGGACCGCGGCGGAGCTGCTCGCCCGGGCCCGCCCCACCGCGGTCAACCTGGAATGGGCGGTGCGGCGCATGGCGCACCGGATCGGCGAGCCGGCCGCCGCCGTCCTGGCCGAGGCCCATGCCATCCGCGACGAGGACGAGGCCTCCTGCCGCCGCATCGGCGCCCTGGGCGCGCCCCTCCTGCCGCCCGAGGCGCGCGTCCTCACCCACTGCAACGCCGGCGCGCTGGCCACCGCCGCCTACGGCACCGCGCTCGGGATC
>DAIEMM010000213.1 GCA_027349605.1 Anaeromyxobacteraceae bacterium | reverse complement strand
ACGTCGAAGAGGACGTTGCCCTCGCAGGCGCCCCCGGTCGTGCAGGGACTGGCGAGCGGGTAGTTGCGCGATCCGGCGGCGTCGTTGAAGTACGCGTTCACGAGGACGAACCCGTACGGCGTGAAGGTGACCGGCGACGGCTTCGGCGCCTCCTTCACGACGACGGTGGTGCTCTCCTTCACGACGGTTTCCTGCGACTGCGCGTTGGCGGCGGCGGGGACCACGGCGAGCAGCGCCGCGGCTCCGAGGACGGAAAGGCTTCTCATCGATCTGGCTCCCTTTGGCGGGCGGGTTCGCCCGGGTGCCTCGGCACGAGGCGGGAGTCATCTACTTCGACGGCACCGGGGAGATCGTGAACCCTCGGTGACGGGAGGGGAGCGGTTCAGTGTACCGCGGGCGCGTCGGCGCGAGGCAGCCGCACCCGGAAGGACGTGCCTCCCGATCCGGTGTCCACGCCGATGTCGCCGGCCTGCATCTGCACCAGGTGCTTCACGATGGCGAGGCCGAGGCCGGTTCCGCCCGAGCCGCGGGAGCGGCCCGGATCGACGCGGTAGAAGCGCTCGAAGAGGCGTGGCAGGTGGTGCCGCTCGATGCCCGGCCCGGTGTCGGCCACGACCACCTCGATCCGGTCCCCGGCGACCGGGGACGCCGTGACCGTGGCGCCCCCGCCCTCCGGCGTGTACTTCACGGCGTTGTCGAGCAGGTTCACGAGCACCTGCTCGAGGGCGCGCGCGTCGGCGACCACGGCCACGTCCTCCGGCACGTCCACGCGGAGCTCGATGCGCTTGCGCCGCGCCGGCTCGGAGCAGACCTCCACCGCGCGCCGCGCAGTTCCCGCCACCGGCACCGGCTCGAGCTTCACCGGCCACTGGCGCGACTCGATGCGGGAGAGGTCGAGCAGGTCGTTGGTGAGCCGGGCCAGCCGCTCGGCGTTCCGCGCGATCATCTCCACGAAGAGGCGGGCCTGGGCGGGTTCGTCCATCGCGCCGGAGAGGAGGGTCTCGGCGGCGCCGGCGATCGCGGAGACCGGCGTGCGCAGCTCGTGGCTCGCGTTGGCGACGAAGTCCCGCCGGGTGGCCTCGGCCATGCGGGCCCCGGTCACGTCGCGGAGCAGCGCCAGGGCCTCTCCGCGGAGCATGGGGACGACGTTGGCGATCCAGGTCCGGCCGGCGAACTGGATCTCGAGCTGCTTGGGGGAGCCTTCGAGCGCCCTCCGCGCCGCCTCGGCCAGATCGGACTGACGGGTGATCTCGAGGAGGGTGAGGCCGATGGCCCTGCCGCCGGGCGAGAGCCCGTCGAGCGCCGCGTTGGAGGCCCGGATCCTGCCGTCGGCCGCGATCAGGCCGGCCGCGGCCGGCATGGCGGCGAGGAGCTCGCGCTCGGGCTGGGCCTTCTCGATGGCCCGGAGCCGTTCCTCCCGCTGCAGCAGCAAGGACGCCAGCCGGTCCACGGCCGGAGCGAGGTCGGCGTGCGCCCCCCCTGCGAGCTCGGCCTCGAGGGCGCGGATGGCGGTCTGGACCGGGTCGCGGAAGACCGACACGTTCAGATCCCGTCGGCCGGATCGAGCAGCCGGTAGCCCACGCCGCGGACCGTCTCGAGCATGTCGCGGGCCGGGCCGAGCTTCTCGCGCAGCCGCTTCACGTGGGTGTCGACGGTCCGGGTCTCGAGCTCGCTCGACATCTCCCACACGTCGGCGAGCAGCCGCTCGCGGGACTGCACGCGGCCGGCCCGGGTCACCAGCGTGGAGAGCAGCTTGAACTCGAGCGGGGTGAGGTCGAGCGGCTCCCCGCGCACCCAGGCGCGGTGGGCGTCCACGTCGATCCGGACGGGCCCCAGCTCGGTGACCGGCTTCTCGGTTCGCTGCTGGCCCGCCCGGCGCAGGACGGCGCGGACCCGGAGGATGAGCTCGCGGACGCTGAAGGGCTTCACCACGTAGTCGTCGGCGCCCAGCTCGAAGCCCACCACGCGATCGAGCTCCTCCCCCCGGGCCGTCAGCACGATGACCGGGACCGCGCGGGTCCGGGGGTCGCTCTTGAGCTGCCGGCAGACCTCGGTGCCGGACATGTCCGGCAGCATGAGGTCGAGCAGCACCAGGTCGGGGGGCCTGCGTCGGGCAGTGGAGAGGGCCTCCTCGCCGGCGTAGGCGAGGGTGGTCTCGAAACCGGCCTGGCGGAGGTTGAAGTCGAGAAGGCTGACGAGGTCTCGCTCGTCGTCGACCACGAGGACGTTGGGCACGGACCAGTCTTAACCCGCGGCTGCGTGACGGTCCCGCGTCGGACCCGGGAACTTGGGGTGACATCGGCCCTCGCTGCCCGGGCCGAATTCTTGACACCCTTCGGGGGTGTCATGAAAGGTGGTCCACATTCCGGGCTCTTGGCTCCGCCCCTGGCTGGATTGGGGCTACCATGCACCGATGGAGGAGGTCGTCACGGATCTGGAAGCGAACGGCGAGCGGGTGGGCGCCCCGGGCGGGCAGGGTGCCCCTCCGCGAGGGGTGAGCCGCGAGGTGAGGCAGTGGCTCCGCGGGTTCACCCCGGCGGCGACCACCGCCATGGCCGCCGCGCTGGTGGTCTCGGTCGCCGCGGCCGACGTCTACACCGGCCCGGGCGTGGACGTGACGCTCCTCTACCTCGGCCCCATCGCCTTCGGCACCTTCACCGCCGGCCTCGGCCCGGGCATCGGGCTGGCCCTGCTCGCCGCCGTGTGCGGCGTCGAGAGCTCGCGCCTCTCCGGGGAGAGCCTGGCGCCCGCGGTCCTGACCTGGAACGCCGCGCAGCAGCTGGGCGTCTTCCTCCTCCTCGCCGTCGTGCTGGACGCCTTCAAGCGGAGGCTCCTCCACGAGCAGCAGGCGGCCCGCACCGATCCGCTCACCTCCCTCTCCAACCGGCGCGCCTTCGTCGAGGCCGCCTGGCTGGAGCTGGAGCGCGCCCGCCGCCACGGCCGGCCGCTCTCGCTGCTCTACATCGACTGCGACGACTTCAAGCTCGTGAACGACCGGCTCGGCCACGTGGCGGGAGACGCCCTCCTCTCCGCCGTGGGCGCGACCCTGCGGCAGGCGGTGCGCGGCCTCGACACCGTGGCCCGGCTGGGCGGGGACGAGTTCGGCGTGCTCCTCCCCGAGGTGGACCGGGCCGGCGCAGTGGCGCTGGCCGAACGGCTTCGGCTCCAGCTCCGCGAGACCCTGGCCGGGCGGGGGGACGCGGTGACCTTCAGCATCGGCGTGGCCACCTTCGTCCATCCGCCGGCGTCGGTGGACGAGATGATCCTCCGGGCCGACGAGCTCATGTACGAGGCCAAGCGGTCCGGCAAGGACGGCTGGCGGGCCGGGTCCTGGGGCGCGGCGGAGGCGGGGGCTTGAAGGAGCCCGGCGGCGCCCTGAGGCTGGTCGCGACCTGCGCCCGGGGGACGGAGGGCGCGCTGCGCTCGGAGCTCTCGTCGCTGGGGATGCGCCACCTGCGGGGTTCGCACGGCGCGGTCAGCTTCGTGGGGAGCATGGAGCACGGGATGCGGGCCTGCCTCTGGTCCCGGACCGCCATGCGGGTGCTGGCGCCCCTGTCGGCCTTCCCCTGTCCCGACGCCGCGGCGCTCTACGACGGGGTCCGCGCGGTCGACTGGACCGAGTGGCTGACGGTGAAGACCACGCTGGCGGTGGACGCCACCGGCACCGCGCCGGGGCTCCACCACACCGGGTTCGTCGCACTCAAGGTGAAGGACGGGGTGGTGGACTCGCTGCGCGATGCGCTGGGGGGCCGCCCCGACGTGGACACCCGGGACCCCGACGTGCGCATCGTGGTCCACCTGGCCCGCGGACAGGCCGAGCTGTCGCTCGACCTCTCCGGGACCCCGCTCTACCGGCGGGGCTACCGGACCTCGGTGAAGGACGCCCCGCTCAAGGAGACCCTGGCCGCCTCGGTGCTGGCGCTGGGCGAGGCGGCGCCCGACCGTCCCTTCCTCGACCCGCTCTGCGGCTCGGGGACGCTGGCCATCGAGCACGCGCTCGCCGCGCGCCGGATCGCTCCCGGTCTCCGGCGCTCCTTCGGCTTCCAGCGCTGGCCCCGCTACCGCGGGGACTGGCAGTCCGCCTGGGACCGCCTGAAGGAGGAGGCGCGGAGCGAAGCCCTTCCCCGCGCCCCGGCGCCCATCCGGGCGAGCGACCGCGACGAGGAGGCCCTCGACGCGGCCCGGCGCAACGCCCGGGCGGCGGGGGTGGACGGGGACGTCGAGATCGCCCTCGCCGAGGCGCGCACCGTGGAGCCCTTCGGCGACGCCGGCACCCTCTGCACCAACCCGCCCTACGGGGAGCGGATCGGCGGCCAGCCGCTGCAACTGGCCGGGTTCTACCGGGCGCTGTCGGAGACCTTCCGGCGCTTCCACGGCTGGAGCGTGCTGGTCCTCTCCGGGAACCCCTTGCTGGAGCGGAGCCTCGGGCTGCGCCCCGAATGGACCCACCGCCTCTGGAACGGCCCGCTGGAAGTGAACCTGGTCCGCTACCGCGTGCCCTGAAAGCGCCTCCCGGTGGCCCGAGCGCTCCACCGCGCGCCCCGATCTTTCCGGGCCTTCCCGCCGCTCCCTCGGTTAGGATTCGCGGAACTGCCTTCAACCCGGCCGGGCCGCCCCGGCATGCCCGAGAAAGGGTCCCCCATGAAGACGTTGCTCCGCGCCATCGTCCCCGCCCTCGCCGCCGTGGTGCTGTCGTCCTGCACCACGACCTCCCTGGTCCAGACCTGGCGCGACCCCAACTACCGCGCACAGCCGGTGAACAGGATCTTCATCATCGGCGTGATGCCCAACGACATGTACCGGGTCCAGTTCGAGAACGGGCTCGCCCAGGCGCTGATCGCGAAGGGCTTCCAGGCCGCCACCTCCGCCAGCGCCTTCCCGCCCGGTCACCTCGACAAGGAGAAGGTCCAGCGGTACGTGGCCGACAACAAGGTCGACCTGGTCATCGTGCAGCGTCTCACCAAGAAGACCGTCGAGGAGTACGTGCCGCCCAGCGTGACCTACGTGCCGCCCGCGCCCTACTACGGCGGGTACTACGGCTACTACGGCTACGGCTACGGCGCCGCCTACAGTCCCGGCTACATCACCGAGCAGACCAACGTCCTCGCCGAGACCAACGTCTACTCCACCCGCACCAGCCCCGAGACGCTGGTGTGGAGCGGCAACTCCAACACCTTCAACGTGCAGGACGCCCAGAGCGCGGCCCAGTCGCTCTCCTCCCAGCTCGTCACGAACCTGATCAACGCCCAGATCCTGGTCAAGTAGGCATGCCCTTCCCCTCCGGTCGCACCGGCACCGACGTGGCGCACTGGCAGGTCGCCTTCGGCATCGCGGCGAACCTGCCCCTCGGCATCGACCTCCTCGTCGAGCGGGCGCCCTTCGGCGCCCGGTCGGCGGTGGGGCAGGTGGGCTTCACCTTCTAGTCGGACGCCCGCATCTTCTTCAGTCGCGCCTCGAGCCGCTGCACGGTGCGCGGGTTCTGCTGTGCCTTCGGAAGCGTGCCCGCGTGGGCGATGGCGTCCTCGATGGCCTTGCGCGCACCGGCCGCGTCCCCCTTCGCC
>DAIEMM010000278.1 GCA_027349605.1 Anaeromyxobacteraceae bacterium | reverse complement strand
CGTCCCGTCACCGTGTGACGCTGACGGAACCCAAGTGTCCGAAAACAGGTAAGTAAACGTATTCGACGATCCATGGAGCGCTGGCAGTCCGAGCAGGTGCAGCGGTCAACCGCAGGCACTTGGGCCGGTAAATTTCACCTTTCGAAGGTCCGCGGGACAACGGGCTGGGCAGTTCTCCGCCCCGGTGCGAGTTTCACGGTTGGTGAATCACACCCCCGAGATCCCGGATGGGTGTCTTGGCGGCGCGTGCCCTGCCCCGGGTACGTCGGGGCCAGCCGGGGGCAGAGCGGAAGCCGCCTCCCGTCCGCCTTCCCCGCCGGGGCACCCTGCGCTAGCTTGTGCGCCCCATGGAGCGCGCACGACACGATCGGCTGGTCGAGGCCGACCACCGCCACCTCTGGCACCCCTTCACCCAGATGCAGGAGTGGCTCGCCGAGGACCCCGTCGTCATCGACTCCGGCGACGGCGTCTTCCTCGTCGACACCCTGGGACGCCGGTACCTCGACGGCGTCTCGTCCCTCTGGTGCAACGTGCACGGCCACCGGGTCCCGGAGATCGACGAGGCCATCGTGGCCCAGCTGGGCAAGATCGCCCACACCACCCTCCTCGGCCTGGCCTCGACCGCCTCCATCGAGTGCGCCGAGGAGCTCGTCCGCATCGTGCCGGCGGGCCTCACCCGCGTCTTCTTCTCCGACGCCGGCGCCACCGCGGCCGAGATCGCCCTCAAGATGGCCTACCAGCACTTCCAGCTGCGCGGCGACGCGGAGCGGAAGGAGTTCGTGGCCATCCGCGGCGGATACCACGGGGACACCATCGGCTCGGTCTCTGTGGGCGGGATCGACCTCTTCCACCGCATCTTCAAGCCCCTCCTCTTCCCGGTGCGCCACGCGCCCCAGCCCTACTGCTACCGGTGCCCGCTCGGGAAGACCTGGCCGGACTGCCGGATGGCCTGCGCCGACGAGGTGGAGCGGGTCTTCGAGGCCCACGCGGGCAAGGTGGCCGCGCTGGTCATCGAGCCGCTGGTGCAGGGCGCCGACGGGATGATCGTGCAGCCCCCGGGCTACCTGCGCCGCATGCGCGAGATCTGCGACCGGCACGGGGCGCTGCTCGTCTGCGACGAGGTGGCCACCGGCTTCGGCCGCACCGGGACGATGTTCGCGGTCGAGCAGGAGGGAGTCCGCCCCGACATCCTCACCGTCGCGAAGGGGCTCACCGGCGGCTACCTGCCGCTCGCCGCCACCCTCACCACCGAGGCGGTCTTCGAGTCCTTCCTCGGGCCGTTCGAGTCCCGCCGCACCTTCTTCCACGGCCACACGTTCACGGGCAACCCGCTCGCCTGCGCCGCCGCGACGGCCAGCATGCGCCTCTTCCGCGACCGCCGGATCCTGGCCGGCCTCCCGGCGAAGGAGGAGGCGCTCTCCCGCGCGCTCGCGCCGCTCGGGGCCCACCCGCACGTCGGGGAGGTCCGCCGCCGCGGGCTCATGGTCGGGATCGAGCTGGTCCGCGACCGGGCCACGGGGGAGGAGTACGCCTTCGAGCTGCGCGCCGGCCACCAGGTGGCGCTCGAGGCGCGCGCGCGCGGCGCCATCCTCCGCCCGCTCGGCAACGTGGTGGTGCTCATGCCGCCGCTCGCCATGACGGAGCCGCAGCTCGCCGAGCTCGGACGCATCACCCGGGAGTCGATCGAGGCGGTGGCGGCGAGGATCTGATGCGCGGCCTGTTCGTCACCGGGACCGACACCGGCGTCGGGAAGACCGAGGTCGCCGCGGCTCTGGTGGCCGGAGGTCGCGCCCGCGGGCTCGACGTGGGAGCCATGAAGCCGGCGCAGTCCGGGGTCGAGGACGGCCTGCCCACCGACGCCGACCGCCTGCGCGAGGCGGCCGGAGGGGAGGACCCCGCCGCGCTCGTCTGCCCGTACTCGCTCCGCGCCCCGCTCGCGCCCGCGGTCGCGGCCCGGCTCGAGGGGGTGGAGATCTCGTTCGCGCACGTGCTCGCCTGCGCGGCGGAGCTCGGGCGGCGGCACGCGGCGCTCGTCGTCGAGGGCGCGGGCGGATTGCTCGTGCCGCTCACCGCGAGCGAGACCTACGCCGACCTGGCTGTGGCGCTGGGCATGCCGGTGCTCGTGGTGGCCCGCGCCGGGCTCGGCACGGTGAACCACACCGCCCTCACCTGCGAGGCGCTGCGGGCGCGCGGCCTCGCCGTCGCCGGGGTGGTCCTGAACCGCGCCACGGCGGCGGCCGATCCCTCCGAGCCGCACAACGCCGCAGAGATCGAGCGGCTCGGTGGCGCGCGCGTGCTCGTCTCGCTGCCCCACGAGCCCGACGCGCGGCTCCGGGGCCGCCTGCTCTCGGACCGGCTCGGCATCGCTGTCCAGTTTTGAGTCCGGCGGGACGGAAATTGGATCGATCCCGCGATCGATCCTAGAGATCGTCCGGTGGAAAACATCGTCGATCTCACCCTCACCGCCGAGGCCCGGCGCTCGCTCCACCGCGTGCTCGACCAGCGGGGGATCGGGTTCTTCCTGAAGCGACGCCGGCGCGAGCCGGCCCGGCTCGATCCTCGCCGGATCGCCTGGGTGGTGGAGGCCGCCGCGCGCAGGACCCGGAGGCCCTCGCGGGATCCCGACGCCCTGGCCCGGACCCGGCGGGTGCTGCGTCGCGAGCTCATCCGCCGGCTGGCCGAGACGCTCGTCGAGGCCGGCCTGTAGGGACTAGCCCGCGGCGGGCCCCGGGGTCGCCCCGCGGCTCTTCTCCACGAACTTGAGGCGCAGGTCGGCGAGCAGGTCGCGCAGGAAGCGAGACTCCTCGTCGGTCAGGTTGCCCGTGGTCTTCTCCTCGAGCATGGCGAGGAGGTCGATGACCTGGCGGGCCATGGCCAGGTTCTCCTTGGCCTCGGTGGCCTCGGGGTGGTGGATCTCCCCGAGGTGCACGAGCGCGGAGGACCCGAGCGAGAGGACGAAGGTCCCGAAGTCCACGTGGGCGGGGTGCGGGGCGTCGGTCATGGAACCATCCTAGTCCACATCGAAGGACACGCGCTCGGCGGCGAAGCCCCGCTGCACGAGCAGCACGAGCTGTCCGGAGCGCCGGGCCCTGACGGCGGCCTTCCTCCACTCCGCGAGCGAGCCGATCTCGAGCGAGTTCACCTCGCGGATCCAGTCGCCGGCCTGCAGCCCGCTCCCGGCGGCCGGGCTGCCGCGCCGGACCGACCGGACCACCACGACCGTCCCGCCACGGACCTTCTCCTCGCCGAGCGAGAGCCCGGTGCGCTGCAGGAGCTGCTGCTCGGCCCGCTCGGGCGACAGCTCCACGGCGCGGACGGAGACCTGGAGGCGCTCCTTGCCGCGGAGGAGCCCGAGGCGGACCGTTCCGCCCAGCGGGACGTCGCGCACCCGGAAGCGGTACTCGGCCGCGCTCTCCACCGGCGCATCTCCCACCGACTCGATCACGTCCCCCTTGCGGACGCCCGCGCCCGCCGCCGGCGAGCCGGCGTCCACCCCGCGCACCTGCACGAGCACCCGGTCGCCGCCGATCCGGTCCGACTTCACCGGCTCGTCCCGGACCGCCACGCCGGTGAAGCCCTCGCGCACCTCGCCGTGCCGGATGAGATCCTCGGCGACCCGGTAGGCCCGGTCGATGGGGATGGCGAAGCCGATGCCCGCGCTGCGGTCGCCGAGGATGGCCGTGTTGACCCCGATGAGCTGGCCCTGGATGTTCACCAGCGGTCCGCCCGAGTTCCCCGGGTTGATGGAGGCGTCGGTCTGCACCATGTCGAAGAGCTGGCGGCCCGGCTCGCCCACCTTGCGGTGGAGCGCCGAGACCACGCCGGTGGTCACGGTGTGGGCCAGGCCGAAGGGATTGCCGATGGCGATGACCGTCTCGCCGATCATGAGGTCGTCGGAACGGCCGGCGGGGAGGAAGGGGAGCCGCTCCTTCGTCTCCACCTGGAGCACCGCGAGGTCGGTGGCCGGGTCGGTGCCCAGCATGCGGGCCGGGAGCTCGCGCCCGTCGAGGAGCTGCACGCGGAAGCGGGCCCCGCGCTCGACCACGTGCGCGTTGGTGAGCACGTGGCCCTCGGGGGAGACGACGACGCCGCTTCCCAGCGAGGTCACGGCGTAGCCGCTGCGGAAGCGGGGCTTGCCGAAGAACTCCTCGAAGAGCATCTGCCCCATGTCGGCGCCCGGGGCGGGCACGCGCACCCGGACCAGCTCCTCGGCCGACACGTTCACGACAGCGACGCGCGACCTCTCGACCGCGACGACCACCGGGTTGCGCCGCTCCGCGGCAGGGCGGGGCTCGGCGCGCGGGAGGACGGACCGGGACTGCGCCGGGACGACCCCGGGGAGGAGGAGGAGCGCGAGGGCGCCGCACAGGGCCGCGCCGGCCCGCACTGCTACTCTTCCTCGCCCGTCTCGACGTGCTCCACCTCGGACTCGACCGGGACGGCCTGGTCGGCCACGTCGGGAAGGGACTTGAGATAGCGCTCGTAGTCCTTCTCGTCGAGAAGGCCCTTGCGGACGTAGCGACGAGCGACGCGCTTGTCGATGATCTTGTTGTCGAGCGGGTCGGGCATGGATCCTTCTCTTGCGGCGTGTCCGGGAGGCGGGAAAATAGGCCCGGCTTGCCGGCGCGTCAAGCGACGTGCAAATGTGCCCCGTCATGGAGTATTTCGCCGACCTGCACCGTTCCCGGCTCGCTCGCCTGCGCGGGCTCTACGCCATCGTCGGCGACGACGACCCGATCGGGCGGGCCCGGCTCTCGGTGGAGGGCGGCGCCGGCGTCGTCCAGGTGCGGATGAAGTCCTCCCCGGCCGGAGCGGTGCTCGCCGCGTCGCGGGAGATCGTGGCGCTCTGCCGGGATCGCGCACTGGTGATCGTGAACGACCGGGCCGACCTGGCGGTCCTCGCCGGGGCCGACGGGGTCCACGTCGGCGACGACGACCTGCCCGCCGACGAGGTCCGGCGCATCGTCGGGCCGGCGATGCTGGTGGGGCGGAGCACGCGGACGCTCGCCGAGGCGCGCGCGGCGCTCGCCGCCGGCGCGGATCACGTCGGGTTCGGCCCCATGTTCTCCACGCGGACGAAGGAGATCGCCGCGGCGCCCCGCGGGCTCGACGCGCTCCGCGAGGTGGCGGGCAGGCTGGGGGCGCCGGTGGTGGCCATCGGCGGGATCACGCTCGAGACGGTGGGCGAGGTGGCCCGTGCCGGTGCGGCCGCGGCGGCCGTCATCGAGGACCTCCTCTCCCGCGGAGACGTGCGGGAGCGCGCGGCGCTCCTCGCGGCCCGCTTCGACGAGGGTCCGGGAGGGAAGGCGTGAGCCGACCCCTCGTCGCCATCCCGCTCGACGTGGGCGTCTCCGGCCGCTACGAGCAGCCCCGCGCCTACGCCGACGCGGTCCGCGAGGCCGGAGGCCTGCCGGTCCTGGTTCCCTGCGCCGACCCCTCGCTCGCCGGGGAGTTCCTCGCGGCGTGCGACGGCCTCCTCGTCGCCAGCGGCGACTTCGACATCCCCCCCGAGCGCTACGGCGAGGCCCGCCGCCCCGGCTGCGGCCCCTCGCGCCCCGGGCGCACCGCCTTCGAGGAGGCGATGCTGGCCAGGGCCCTCGCCGCCGGGAAGCCGGTGCTCGGCGTGTGCGGCGGGATGCAGCTCCTCGCGGTGGTGCGCGGCGGCAAGCTCCACCAGCACCTGCCCGACGACCTGGGAGTCTCCCACGAGCAGCCGCCCCCGAAGGACGTCCCGAGCCACGTCGTGGAGATCGGGCCGGGCTCGCTGCTGGAGCGGCTGGTCGGTTCGGAGCCGCTCCCGGTGAACAGCACGCACCACCAGGCGGTGAGCCGCCCCGGGAACGGGGTGGCCGTGTCGGGATGGGCCCCGGACGGCGTCGTCGAGGCGATCGAGATCGAGGGGGCGCGCTTCGCGCTCGGCGTGCAGTGGCATCCCGAGGCGCTGGCTGCCCGCGACCCGCGGCACCTCGACATCCTGCGCGGGCTCGTCCGGGCCGCCGGGGAGGCGCGCCGGTGACCGGGCCGCGGGTGCTGGTCTGCGCCGGACTCGACCCGAGCGGGGGCGCCGGCCTGCTCGCCGACCTGGAGGCGCTCGCCGCCGCCGGGGCGCGGGGCTGGGCGGTGGCGACGGCCCTCACCGCGCAGGGGCCGAGGGGCGCCCGCGCCGTCGTTCCGGCCGCGCCGGAGATGCTCCTCGCCCAGGTGGACGCGCTCCTCGAGGGTTCCCGGGACCTTCCGCGCGCAGTGAAGACCGGGATGCTGGGGAGCGGCGGGAACGCGGCGGCGCTCGCCGAGCGGCTCGGCCGCAGGCCGCTCGGCCGGGTTCCCCTGGTGGTCGACCCGGTGCTCTTCGCCTCCTCCGGCCTCTCCTTGCTCGACGCCCCGGATGCGCGCGGCGCGCTCCACGCGCTGCTCGCGCGGGCCACCCTCGCCACCCCGAACTGGCCGGAGCTGGAGGCGCTCGCCGGGCACGCGCTCGCCTCCGAGGAGGGGGCGATCCGGGCGGCCCGGGAGCTCCCTGCCCGCGCGGTGCTCGTGAAGGGCGGCCACCGATCCGGGGAGCCGGTGGACGTGCTGGTGCGCGGCCGGACCGTGGTGCGCATCCGCGGGCGCCGCCAACCCGTCGAGGCCCGGGGGACCGGATGCCGGCTCGCCTCGGCGACGGCCGGGTTCCTCGCGCGGGGGTTCCCGCTCGAGGAGTCGGTGCGGCGGGCCAAGCGGGTGGTGGAGCATTACCTGGACGCGGTGCAGGGGGACCGGGCCTAGCTCCCTCGCGTCCTCGTCCGCTAACCGCCCTCGCGCCTCTTCTCGGCGAAGAAGGTGTGCTTGCGGAAGAACACGAGCGACATGAGCCCGGTGGGCCCCTGGCGGTGCTTGGCCAGGATGAGCTCGATGTCCTGCACGTCGGAGTTGATGGCGTCCTGGCCGCACTCGGCCTCGGGCTCGGGGCGGTGCAGGAACATCACCACGTCGGCGTCCTGCTCGATGGCTCCCGACTCGCGCAGGTCGGCGAGCATGGGTCGCTCGCCCTTGCGCTTCTCCACCGCTCGGTTGAGCTGCGAGAGGGCCACCACCGGAACCTGAAGCTCCTTGGCGAGCGCCTTGAGCGACCGGCTGATGGTGGCGATCTCCTGCTCGCGCGACTGGCTGGCCCGGTCGGACGGGGCGTGCATGAGCTGCAGGTAGTCGACCACCACCAGGTCGAGGCCGCTCTCGCGCTTGAGCTTGCGGCACTTGGAGCGCAGCTCCACCGGCGAGAGCATGAAGCTGTCGTCGAACCAGATGGGCGCGCCCATGAGCTTCTCGCCCTGGACCATGATGCGGTCCCAGTCGTTCTGGGCGAGCTTGCCCTTCGACACCCGCTCGCTGTCGAGCTTGGCCTCGCTGGACAGCAACCGCAGGGCGAGCTGGTCGGAAGGCATCTCGAGCGAGAAGAAGACCACCTTCTTCTCGCCCTTGGTGGCCGCGTGGGCGGCGATGTTGAGCGCCAGCGCGGTCTTTCCCACCGACGGGCGGGCGGCCAGGATGCAGAGCGTCCCGGGCTGCAGCCCGAGGGTCTGGTCGTCGAGCCAGGGGAGCCCGGTGGGCACGCCGGTGACGTGGGAGAGCCCTGCCTTGGCGCGGGCGTGGATGGCCTCGAGCCGGTCGAGGGCGGCGCCCATCGCCTCGGCGAAGGGCTTCATGGTCTCGAGCGTGTTGCCCTGCGCGGCCCCGAAGACGTCCTGCTGCGCCTGCTCGAGGAAGTCGCGCACCCGGGGGCCGGCCTCGTAGCCCCGTTCCACCACCCGCTGGGCGGTGAGCATCATGCGGCGCAGCCGGGCCAGCTCGTTCACCGCCTCGGCGTAGTGGGAGGCGTTGGAGGAGGACCCCACCGACGCGGCCAGCCCGAAGACCAGCTCACGCGGCACCTGCGCGCCCAGCAGCCCCTTCGCGTCGAGCCGCTGCTGCACCAGCACCGGGTCGATCTTGCGCGATTCCTTGGCGAGCTCCTCGAAGGCCGAGAAGACGTGCTGGTGGGCCAGCGCGTAGAAGTCCTCCGACTTGAGGATGGGCGCGACCTGGTCGAAGGCGGTCTCGTCGAGGAGGACCGCCCCGAGGACCGCCTGCTCCGCCTCGAGGTTGTGGGGAAGGTCGCGGACGCCGCGGAGTGCCAGTGGCTCGCCCATGGAAGGCGCGGATGCTAGCAGGCAGGTCCGACGGGATCACCGTCGGCGCCCGGTGGAAAAGGCGGAATTTCCCGGTGGGAATCCTGCGCTTCCGCTGTGGACGGGACGTGGACGGCCCGGCCCTCCCCCGTGCGGGGATGGGTCAGGCCACCGGAAGGGCGCCCTTCACGGTGTAGTACACCGCCTCCGGGTGGTGCAGGACGATGGCGGAGGTGGACTGCTCCGGGACCATCTGGTCGGCGCTGGTGAGCGACACGCCGATGTTCCGCTCGGGGTCGAGGAGCTTCCAG
>DAIEMM010000275.1 GCA_027349605.1 Anaeromyxobacteraceae bacterium | reverse complement strand
CTGTCCGTCCTTCTCGACCGGGAAGATCTCCCAGTTGGACTTCGAGAGGTAGTAGCCGCCCTGCACTGCCGTTCCGCCGTTGATGGTCGTCATGGTGTCGTCTCCTTCACTCCGGGTTGAGATGCTCTCCTCACCGGGGAGTGTCGTCGATCGCGCGCGGCTTCGATATTGGGTGCACTCCCCAGGCCGCGTGGAAAGAATCCGGTGGGTGCGTGCCCGGCCTCCCGGGAAGGGAGGCGACGGGGACCGGGGGAGCGGGAGGGAAAACTCCCGAACCCGGAAGGGGCGTGACGCCCCGAACCCGGAGCGGCGGGAGCGGGCCTCGCAACCTGCCGCCGCCCCGGGTGAATTCAGGGCGTGGGGGCCGGCCCGAGGGCCCGGTCGAGGGCTTCCCATTCCTCCACCGACAGGGTCTCCCCGCGTCTTCCCGGGTCGACCGACGCGGCGACGAGCGCCGCCTCGAGCGCCTCGCGCGGCGCGATCCGCGCGGCCTCGAGCGCGTTCCGCAGGGTCTTGCGGCGCTGGCCGAACCCACCCTTCACTAATAGTCGAAATCGCCTCGCGTCGGAGACACGGGGCTCGCGGCCGTGCAGGTCGATGCGCACCACCGCGCTGTCCACCCGGGGCGGCGGGTGGAAGGCCCCGCGCGGCACGATGCGATCGATCTCCACCCCGCCGCGCTGCTGCAGGAGCACCGAGAGCAGTCCCCAGTCCTTGGTCCCCGGCGCCGCGGCCAGCCGCTCCGCCACCTCGCGCTGCACGAGCAGCACCGCGCGGGAGACGGCCTCGGCCTGGTCGAGGAGCGAGAAGAGGATGGGGCTGGTCAGGTGGTAGGGGATGTTGCCCACCACCGCCACCCTCCCCGCCTGCGCGCCTCCGGGCGCCTCGGCGGCGAGCGCGGCGAAGTCGGCGCGGGCCGCGTCGGCCTCGACCAGCCGGACGGCGTCCCCGAACTCGGCGCGCAGCACGCGCGCCATGTCGCGGTCGCGCTCCACCGCCACCACGCGGGCCCCGTGGGCCAGGAGGCGCTCGGTGAGGTGGCCGAGCCCCGAGCCGAGTTCCACCACGGCCTCGCCTTGCCGCTCCACGGCGAGCCGGGCGATGCCGTCGAGGATCGACTCGTCGCCGAGGAAGTTCTGTCCCCAGCTCTTCTTGGCCCTGAGGCCGTGCCGGTCGAGCAGGGCGCGGGGGGACGGGTGGGGCATCAGCCCACCGTCCCGAGCCGCCAGGCGGGGTCGGCCTCGAGCTCCGGGCCGGCCCGCTCCCCCCGCAGGAGCGCCTGGGTTCCCGCCACCGCGATCATGGCGGCGTTGTCGGTGCAGTGGCGCGGCGGCGGCAGGAAGACCCGCATCCCCTCGTACTCGGCGGCCCGCTCGGTCACCACCGCCCGCAGCCGTGCGTTGGCGGCCACGCCGCCGGAGAGCACCACCCGATCGAGCTGGAGCTCGCGCGCGGCCCGGAAGAGCTTCGACGCGAGCGCGCCCACGATGGCCTCCTGGTAGCTGGCGCAGAGGTCCGAGAGGGCCTGCCCCTCCGGCACCCCGTTCGACCGGACGTGGTGGAGCAGCGCCGTCTTGAGGCCGGAGAAGCTGAAGGCGAGCGGGCCGCCCTTGACGACGGCCCGCGGGAACTTCACCGAACGTACATCGCCGCCCCGGGCCAGGCGGTCGATGGCCACGCCGCCCGGATAGGGCAGGCCGAGCAGCTTGGCCCCCTTGTCGAAGGCCTCGCCGGCGGCGTCGTCGCGGGTCTGCCCGAGGAGCCGGTAGCGGCCGAACCCCTCGGCCACGTAGAGGGACGTGTGCCCCCCGGAGACGACGAGCCCCAGGTACGGGAACGCGGGCGCGTCCTCCGAGAGGAAGGTGGCGAGGAGGTGGCCCTCCAGGTGGTTCACCCGGGCGAGCGGCACGCCCCAGGCGAGCGAGAGCGCCTTGGCGACCTGCACGCCGACGAGCAGCGCCCCCACGAGCCCCGGACCGGAGGTGACGGCGAGCCCGTCGAGTGCGGCGCCCTCGACCCCGGCCAGGCGAAGCGCCTCGTCCACCACGGGCATGACCTGGACGACGTGGTTGCGGCTGGCCAGCTCCGGCACCACGCCGCCCCAGCGGCGGTGGATCTCGATCTGGGTCGAGACCACGTCGGAGAGCACGCGCCGCCCGTCCTCCACCACCGCGGCGGCGGTCTCGTCGCAACTCGTCTCGATTCCCAGGACTTTCACGGGGGGGCTTTATGTACCGGCCAGGCTCAGGGGCGCAAGCGTTCGAGCAGCGTCCGGGCCCGGCTGGCGTGCCGCCCGTCGGGCTCGGCGGCCAGGTAGCGCTGGAAGGCCTCGCGGGCGCCGGCCCGGTCTCCGGCCGCCAGCGTCACCTCGCCGAGCGCCATCCACCCCGCGCCGATCGACGGGTCGACCGCGATGGCCCGCCGGCAGGCCTCCGCGGCGCCGGAGAGGTCGCCCGCCTTGTAGCGCGCCGCCACGGCGGCCATGGCCTCCCGGTAGTCTGGGGACGGCCCGGCCTCGGTCACGGAGAGCGCCGGGGGGGTCGGCTCGGAGGCCGGCCGCAGGGCCTGGGACGGGGGCGGGGACGGCTCGCGCGGGCTCCGCGCCCAGAGGGCCGCGCCGAGGAGCGCCGTCCCCAGGAGCAGCGCGGCGGCCACCACCCGGCCTCTCGTCCGGGAAGGCCCGGTACGGCCGCCGGCCGGCGCGGGCGCTCCCGCGAAGGGCGCAGGGGGCGCGAGAACGTGCGCGGGGCCGGGCTCGCCCCCAGGGTGGGGCGCCGATTCCGGGTCGGCAAACCAGTCGGCGCCCTCGGGTCCCCCCGGCTCGGCCGGCGCGGGAAGGGTTCCGGGCGGGACGACCCGGAGGACTCCGGCGTCGAGGAGGCGCACCAGCGACGCACGGGCGAGAGAGCCGTCCATCCCGGATGAGGCGATGACGTCCCCCACGGTCCGGCGCCCGTCGGCGAGGCGGAGGAGCGCGTTCTCCCCGTCGGGGACGGCGAGCAGCGATCCGGCCAGGACCACCGGGTCCACGGCGAGGACGGCGTCGAGCGGCAGCGCCTCCGGGTCGGCGGGAGCGGTCACTTCTTCGCGTCCGCCCGCGCCTCGGCGCGGCTCTGTCGCCGGCCCTGGATCAGCCGGAGCTCCCGCCCGGCCTCCTCGTTGCGCGGATCGGCGCGGAGCGCCGCCCGGAAGAGCTTCTCGGCGCGGTCGTGGTCCCCGTCGTCTCGGGCCATGGTGCCGGCGACGAGGAAGGCCTGCGAGCAGCCGCCGTCCTTCATGGCCTCCTCGAGGTGGCGCCACGCCTTCTCGCGGTCGTCCGCCTTTCCCGACGCGAGCGTGGCGACGGCGAGCGCCACGAGGAGATCGGGGCGGCGGTCACTGCGGATCGCGGACTCGAGGAAGAGGCGGGCCCGGGCGTGGTCCCCGGCGCGACGCGCCACCTCGGCCTTCTGGAAGTCGGCGCGCGCCGCCGCCGCCGCCGCCTCGGTCGGGGCGCGCCCCCCGGTCGACGAGCGGGCCAGGTACTCGTTGCGACGGGTCCGATCGGAGAGGACCCCGTACGCCTCGTTGAGCGCCGAGAGAACCTCCCGCAGGCCGGGTTGCAGATCGGCGAGCCCGGGCATCCCGAAGCGATCGGGGTGGAACTGCTTCACGAGCTGGAGGTAGGCGGCCTTCACGTCCTCCGGGCTGGCGCCGCGCGGCAGTCCCAGCCGGGTGAAGAGATCGGCCTCCCGGGCCAGCGGAAGCGCGGCCTCGAGCGCCCTCCGGACCTCGCCCTCGGGGCCGGGGATTCGCGACGCCTCCGGGGCACCGGCCCGGGGCGCCGGCTCCGCGGCTCCGGGAGCGGCGCGGTGCGGAGGGGGCGCGGAGAGTGGACCGACGCCCATGTTCTGCATGGCGCGGGCGAGCAACCGCTGCCGCCGGGAGCGGGATTCCTCGGGGTCGCTGCGGCGCCGCGGGTCGACGGGGGGCAGCGGCGCCCCGGGAGGCGCCCACGCGGCGGACGGCCCGAGGACCGGCGGCGGCCCGGCCGGAGGAACGGGGCGCGCGGGCCTGGCCGGCTGGGGACCCGCCGCCGTCGCCCCCAGGGCGGAGAGGTCGACCACATCGCCCGCGGGCTCGGCGAGCCCGAGGAGGAGGAGCGTCGCGAGAACGGCCCGCGCGTGCTCCACCGGGAGCCCGGGCGTCGACAGGATCTCGCTGGCGGTCGAGGCAGTCTCGAGCCGGCGCAGGATCTCCTCCTCCGGACCGGTCCAGGAGAAGACCAGCGAGATGTCGCCGTGACGCGGGGAGAGCGCGATGGGCCCCTCCGCGAGCGCCAGCGCCGAGGAGCAGAGCGCCTCCCCTTGCGGCGTGTCGAGGGCGTCGACCACGGCCCGCATGGGCGCCACCAGCACGCGTCCGGCCCAGGGGGGGATGGGCGCGTCGAAGTCGAACCGGAAGGCCCCGTCGGAGAGGCCGGAGATGAGGGAGACGTAGCCCGCCTGCTGGTCCTCCAGGGCCCGGTCGACGACCTCCTGGGTGACCGCGCCCATCTCCACGAGCACGTCGCCCTGCCTTCGCCTCGAGTGGGCCATCTCCGCCAGCGAGCGCCCCAGCGTCTCGATGTCGATGAGGCCGCGCCCGAGCAGGATCTGCCCGAGCGGGTGGAAGCCGGCGAAGGTCTGGGCCCCCACCGGCATCCCGTCCCGGAAGTAGAGGCGCGAGTCTCCGCCCGGCTGCAGGACCGTCAGCTCCCCGGTGGCGCGGAGGTTCCACGCCTCGAGGAGGATGGCGGCGAGCGGCGTCCGCGAGAGATCCCCCGGCTCGCGAAGGAACGACATGCTCCCATCCTACACCGAGAGGCTCCGGATCGCGGCGTACACCCCCACCCCGGCCGCGACCGCGAGGTTCAGGCTGCGCTGCCCGGCCAGCATGGGGATGGAAACGCATCGATCCGGCCAGGCCGCCACCAGCGCCGGCGGGAGGCCGAGCTGTTCCTGCCCGAGGACCAGCATGTCACCGGGCGAGAAGCGGCGCTCGAAGAGGGTCTGCCCCGCACGCGCCGTGAAGAGGTGGAGCCGCTCGGGACGGCCCCGGACGTGGAGCGCGTCGAAGGCGGGCCAGTCCTCGTGGACC
>DAIEMM010000274.1 GCA_027349605.1 Anaeromyxobacteraceae bacterium | reverse complement strand
CATCTCCCAGACCCAGATCCTCTCGATGCGCTCCGATCCGGCGCTGTTCGACGCGGCCGTCCTGCGCTCCGCCGACGGGACCGGCACGACCTGGGGCGGGCAGGGCTCGCTCGGCGTGCAGTGGGACGTCACCGACCGGCTCGTGGCCGGGGCGAGCCTCCGCACCCCGACCTTCACCATCATCCGGACCGGCTCCCTTTCCTTCCAGAACTTGGAGACGGTCAACTCGACCTCCGGCCCGGCGACCTACCAGTCCTACTTCGACGACCCCGACGCCACCTTCAGCTACCACCTCCCCCTCAACGTGAACTTCGGCCTGGCCTGGAGGGAGCCGCGCTTCGACGTGGAGATCGACGTGCGGTACCACTCGTCCATCCCCCGGTACGTGATGCTCGCCTCGAGCCAGCCGGTGCAGGGCATCACCACCTACGCCGACGGCTCGCAGGAACGGACCACGGCGCCCTTCGCGGGGCTCGACTACGGGGCGACGACGGTGTGGAACTTCGCCATCGGGGGGCGCTACCAGCTGGACCCGGCGTGGAGCCTTCACGGCGGGTTCTACACGGACGCGGCCCCGGCGGCCCCCGGCGACTCGAACGTCTTCCGCAGCGTGAACCTCTACGGGCTCACCGGGGGCGCCAAGCTGAAGGGCGACCACCTCTCCGGGTCGCTCGGGCTGGGGCTCTCCTGGGGCAGCTCGGACGACTTCAACCTCGGCTCCGCCGGGACGGGAGCCGTGACGACGCGCCTCTCCATCGTCACGGTGGCGCTGCTCTACGCCATCGCCTACCGGTTCTGAGCGACGCGCTCGCCCGGGATCCCTTCCCGGGCCGTGGCCGAGAGCAGCCGCACGTCGTTCCGGATGCGCCAGTCGATCATGACCTGGACGTCGCGCGGCAGCATCTGGGTGTAGCCGGGGGCCTGCACCGACACCTGGTAGCGGTTGGGCGGCAGGAGGGCGAGGACGTAGTACCCGGTGTCGTCGGTCTTCACCGACTGGTCGATCCAGGCCGGGCTGCTCGCGGTCACCGTCGCACCCACGACCGGCTTGCCGGTCTCGGCGTCGAGCACCCTGCCCACCACCTGCCCGGTGATGTTCTGCGCCGACGCGTGCCCCGCGACGGAGAGGGCCAGCGCCGTCACCACGATGCGGATCGCATTCTGGGTCTTCATGATGGAGACCTCCTTTCCCATCCCAGAGGCCGATCCTGGCGCGTTGTGACGGGGCTGCCAAGGCAGCGGCCGGAAAATTGCCTATCCGCCCGGAATCCGTCCGGGGATGGCGGGCGGCCCGCCGGGGGTTATGGAGACGTCCCCCGACGGAGAATCCCCATGGCGCGCTGGAAGCCCGATCTGCGAGAAGCCGAGGCCACCCCCGAGGCGCTGTACCTGCGCCGGAGGGAGTTCCTGAGGCTCGGGGCGGCGGGTGCGGTCGGGACGGCCATCGGTGCGGTGCCCCTCCCGGCCCTGGCCGGGCCCGACGACCCGGCCGGCGAGGTGCTCCCCGTGTCACGGAAGGTGGACATGGCCGGCGGGGAGAAGGCCACCACCTGGAAGTCGGTCACGACCTACAACAACTTCTACGAGTTCGGGACCGACAAGTCCGACCCGGCCGAGCGCGCCGGATCGCTGCGCCCGCGCCCCTGGACGCTCGCCGTGGACGGGGAGGTGAAGAGGCCGCTGGCCCTCCACGTCGAGGACATCCTCAAGCTGGCCCCGCTCGAGGAGCGGATCTACCGCCACCGCTGCGTCGAGGCCTGGTCGATGGTGGTGCCCTGGGTGGGATTCCCGCTCGCCGAGCTGGTGAAGCGGGTCGAGCCCACGTCCAGGGCGAGGTACGTCGTCTTCCAGACCCTCCTCGACCCGGCGCAGATGCCCGGGCAGCGGAGCCGGGTCCTCGATTGGCCCTACACCGAGGCCCTCCGCATGGACGAGGCGATGAACCCGCTCACGCTGCTCACGGTCGGGCTCTACGGGCGCGTGCTCCCCAACCAGAACGGGGCTCCGCTCCGGGTGGTCATCCCCTGGAAGTACGGGTTCAAGGGGGCGAAGTCGATCGCCCGCATGCGATTCGTCGAGACCCAGCCCCGCACCAGCTGGGCGATCCTGGCCCCCTCCGAGTACGGCTTCTACGGCAACGTGAACCCGGCCGTGGACCACCCGCGCTGGAGCCAGGCCAAGGAGCGGCGCCTGGGCGAGTTCTTCCGGCGCGACACGCTCCCCTTCAACGGCTACGGCGCCGAGGTGGCCGGGCTCTACGCCGGGCTCGACCCGCGAAAGCTCTACTGAGGGGGCGCCGTGAGCCGCTGGGTGAAACCGGCGGCGGTGGGGGCGCTGCTCCTGCCGCTGGCCAAGATCGGCTGGGACGCCTTCCGGGGGGACCTGGGCGCGAACCCCATCGAGGCGGTCCAGAACCGGCTCGGGTTCTGGACCCTCACCCTCCTCGCCCTCTCGCTCGTGCCCACCCCGGCGAAGGACCTCCTCGGGGTGGCCTGGCCGCAGCGGCTGCGCCGGGTGCTCGGGGTGACGGCCTTCGCCTACGCCCTCCTGCACTTCCTCTTCTACGTGGGCGTCGACAAGTTCTTCGACTGGCGGACCATCTCCCAGGACCTGACGAAGCGCCCCTTCCTCATGGTCGGCTTCGCCGCGCTCCTCTGCCTCGCGCCGCTCGCGATCACCTCCACCGACGGATGGGTGAGGCGGCTCGGGTACCGGCGCTGGAAGCTCGTGCACCGGCTCGC
>DAIEMM010000265.1 GCA_027349605.1 Anaeromyxobacteraceae bacterium | reverse complement strand
GAAGCGGTCCTGGTAGGCGGTCCGGAAGAACCTGTTCAGCTCGTTGTCCGGGGCGTAGGCGCCGTGCGGGCCGCGCGCGCCGATCATGGTGCCGTCGGGGATCTGGCTGCCCAGCTTGTGGGTGGCCGTCTCGCCGCAGGTCAGGACGGCGGTGCTCTTCTTGAGCGCGCCGCGGGGCACGGCCTGGAGCACGAAGGCGTCGAGGTCGCCACCCCAGAAGCTGGAGTGGATGACGTCGGGGCTTCCGGCCATGAGCGCCGAGATCTCGGCGCCGTACTGGCCGGCCAGCAGCTTCGGCATCTGCGAGGTGGTCACGGTGACGCCGGGGCGCAGCACCTTCATGGAGGCCTCGAAGTCGTTCCAGGAGTCCTGGCCCCAGGCGTAGTTCTGGTTGATGCCGGCGATCTTCTTCGCCTTGGGCATCATCTCGGTGACGTAGAGGGCCGCGGCCACGTTGTCCATGGCGGCGTGGCTGGAGGTGCGGAAGACGTACTTGTACGCCGCGTCCTCGAAGATGCGGGGCGTCCCGCAGTCGAAGAAGATGGTGAGGGCCTTCAGCTCCTCGGCCACCGGCGCCACCGCCAGGCAGTCCCCGGAGGAGATGTACCCGATGACCGCGTCCACCTTCTGGCGCTGGACCAGGTCGCGGAACTCGCTCACCTGCTTGGTGGTGCCGCCGGCCTCGTCGAGGAAGACCAGCTCGACGGGGCGGCCGCCGATGCCCGGCTTGGCGTAGGGAGCCGGCAGCTTGCCGCCGTTGATGGCCTCGGCGAGCACCTCGGCGCCGTTGCGCGCCGGGACGCCGAAGGGGCCGGCTGCGGCGCCGGAGAGGAAGGTCACCACGCCGATGCGGAACTTGGGTTCCTCGGCGCGGGCGGCGGGGGGCAGGAGCAGCGCGGCCCCGGCCACGACGGCGGCCAGGCGCGTGATGCGGGAGCGGCTCTTCTTGTTCGGCTTCATCGTTCGTTCCTCCGGCAAGGGGCTACTGCACGACGTGGGGTGCTGCCTTCACCTTCTCCCGCCGGGAACGGATCTCCTCCGGCGGGGGCTTGAGCCTCTCGGGCTCGTAGGCGATCCAGTTCCCGAGCATGACCCGGGCGGGCGGGAACGTCCTGTCGGGCACGACCTCGCCCACGGCCTGGTACTGGGAGATCTGGTGGGTCTCCGGGTCGATGCGGGAGACGAAGCCGGGAGGATCCTCGGGGAGGGCCAGCTCGAGCCCCTCCAGCGCCTTCACCATTTGTGACGTCCGGGCCCCCGGACCGGCGCGGCGCACCGCCTCGGCGATGGCCACGATCCCGCTGTAGGCTCCCTCTGCGGCGTAGGTCGGGTAGCGCCCCTCCAGCCGGTGGAAGGCCGTGACGAAGGCGTGGTTGAGCGGCGTGTCGGGCCAGTTGTTGTGGTGGCGGGCCGAGAGGATGAGCCCGGGCGGCGGCCGGTCGCCCAGCGCCACCATCACGTCGTAGTTCCCGCCGGTGTCGAAGTTGGCGAGCCGGACGTGCTGGAGCAGGTCGGCGGCCTCGGCCTGCTTGAGGAAGGCGATGAAGTCGGCGCCCCACAGCGCCACCACCAGCACGTCGGGCCGCGCCTGCTGGATGGCGCGGATGTAGCTCGAGTAGTCGGGCTCGTAGAGCCTGGGCCAGAACTCGCCGACCGCGTCGTACTTCACTCCTTGTCGCTGAAGGGCGTCGTGCAGGTCGCGCAGGGTCACGTGCCCGTAGTCGTAGTCGGACCCCAGGAAGGCCAGCCGCCTCCAGGGCGACCGCGTCTGGAGGTCCGCCAGGTAGAGGGCGCCCGCGGCCATGGAGGCGTAGGTGTCGTTCGAGACCCGGAAGTAGTGGTCGTGGAACCCCTCGATGGTGAGCCGCGAGGAGGCGTGGTCCGTGCCCACGAAGATCACGTCGCGCCGGGCGGCCAGCCGGCTCACCGACTGCCCCACGCCGGAGCTGACCACTCCGCAGAGGAAGCGCGCATGGTCCCGGCGGATGTAGTCCTCGGCCAGGCGCACGGCATTCGACGCCTTCGACCCGTAGTCGTCCACGATGATCCGCAGGCGCGGCGTCGGGCCCCGGCCGACCTCGGCGGCGATCCGCTCGAGCGCCACCCGGATGCCCCCGACGCTGTCCTTCCCGTAGATGGCCGACCGGCCGGTCATGGGGAACATGCAACCGACGGTCACGTCGGCCTCGGCGGCGGGCGAGCCGAGCTCGATCCGGGCGGCGGCGGGCGAGGCTCCGGCGGCGAGGGCGAGGGCCGCGAGCGCGAGGAGTGGCCTGGGTGTCGTCACCTGTCCGGTTCCCGTGAGCACGGAACGTGCCGTCGAGGGTGCCGCATGACCGGGGACGTCAGGCCAGGAATTCCGGGGCTTCCAGATTTCATGACGCGGCACGCCATCGCCGGTGCGAGCGGAATCCGCTCGGCGGGGCGCGCCCGTGAGCGGAATCCGCTCAGAACGTGCCGAGCCTCTGGATCCGCCGCTTAAGCGCGTGGCGGGAGATTCCCAGGATCTCGGCGGCCCGGCCGCGGTGCCCCCCGGCATCCCGGAGCGCCTTCTCGAGCAGCTTCTTCTCGGTGTCGGCAAGCGCCTCGCCGATGGAGCGCCCCTCCACCGCCGTGGACGGAGGCGCGGCCCGCATCTCCGGCGGCAGGTCGCCGGGCCCGACCGATCGCCCCGGGCCGAGGATGGTGAGACGCTCCACGAGGTTGCGCAGCTCCCGCACGTTGCCCGGCCAGCCGTGGGCGACCAGGATCGCCTCGGCCTCCGCCGTGAACTGGACCGGCGCGCAGCGCTCGTCCCTGCCGTAGCGCGCCGCGAAGTGGCGGGCCAGGAGCAGCACGTCGCCCCCCCTCTCCCGCAGTGCGGGCAAGCGCAGCTGGACGACGTTCAGCCGGTAGAAGAGGTCCTCGCGGAAGGCCCCGGCGCGCACCTCGGCGGCCAGGTCGCGGTTCGTCGCCGCGATCACCCGCGCGTCGGCGGTCAGGGACCGCACCGATCCGATGGGGCGGTAGCTCCCGTCCTCGAGGAAGTGGAGGAGCTTGGCCTGCAGCGGCAGGGGGAGCTCGCCGACCTCGTCGAGGAAGAGGGTCCCGCCGTCGGCCAGGGTGACGAGCCCCACCCGCTTCTGATCGGCGCCGGTGTACGAGCCCTTCTCGGCCCCGAAGAGCTCGGCCTCGATGAGGTGCTCGGGGAGGGACG
>DAIEMM010000212.1 GCA_027349605.1 Anaeromyxobacteraceae bacterium | reverse complement strand
TGGGTGCGCGCCCCGTCGCCGGTGAAGCGTACGCCCTTGAGGAAGTCGCCGTTGGTGACGCCGGTGGAGGCGAACATGACGTCCCCGCGGGCCATCTCGTCGATGCGGAACACCTTCTCCGCGTCGTCGATCCCCATGGCCCGGGCCCGTTCCCGCTCGGCGTCGTTGCGGTAGCGGAGCTTCCCCTGCATGTCGCCCCCCATGCAGCGCAGGGCGGCGGCGCTGATGACCCCCTCGGGAGCCCCCCCGATGCCGATGAGCATGTCGATGCCGGTGTCGGGCAGGCAGGTGTTGATGGCCGCCGAGACGTCGCCGTCGCCGATGAGACGGATGCGTGCCCCGGCCTCCCGGACCTCCCGGATGAGCCGCTCGTGGCGGGGGCGGTCGAGGATGACCACGGTGAGGTCCTCGACGTACTTCCCGAGGGCGTCGGCCACCGCGCGCAGGTTGGTGGCCGCCGGCCGGCCCAGGTCCACCACGCCGCGGGCCCCCGGGCCCACCGCGATCTTCTCCATGTAGGTGTCGGGCGCCCGCAGGAGCGACCCCTTGGGACCCATGGCGATGACGCTGATGGCGTTGGCGGCCCCGGTGGCGCAGAGATTCGTCCCCTCCAGCGGGTCGACGGCGATCTCCACCTCCATGGCGCCGGGCCCGGCACGACCGACGTGCTCCCCGATGTAGAGCATGGGGGCCTCGTCCCTCTCCCCCTCGCCGATCACCACCTCGCCGTTCACGTCCAGGTCGTTGAAGGCCCCTCGCATGGCCTCGGTGGCTGCATGGTCCGCGGCGTTGTGATCCCCGCGGCCCATCAGCCGGGCGGACGCCAGCGCGGCCGCCTCGGTGATGCGCACGCCTTCCAGCGCCAGGTTGCGGTCCATGGTCCCTCCTCCGTCCCTAGGCGATCCCCTCGCCCGACTTCATCCGCGCCAGGAAGTCCCCGGGCAGGCGCCGGATGCGACCGGTCGCGTCCACGCAGGCGTGCACGGTGAACCCGGTGGCGAGCAGGTCCGGTCCCCGCCGCACGGCGTACTCGAAGCGCGCGGACGCCCTCCGGGTGCTCGCCAGGCGGGTCTCGATCTCGACCCGATCGTCGTACCGGGCCGGCTGGAGGTAGCTCACCCCGGCCTCCGCGACCGGGAGGATGAGCTTCTCCCGGGCCTCGAAGTCGGAATAGGAGAGCCCCTTGGCTCGCAGGAACTCGTTGCGCCCCGCCTCGAACCAGCGCAGGTAGTTGGCGTAGTACACGACCCCCATCTGGTCGGTGTCGCCGTAGATCACGCGGATCTCGCAGCGCACCATGGCGTCAGACCTGCTCGATCCGGATGAGCCGGGTGGGAGCCGAGGTGGTCGCGTACGCGTCGATCTCCGCGATGGCGGACTTGAGATCGGCCTCGCGGGCCTGGTGGGTCACGATGACGAGCGGGACCGGCGCACCCTCCTCCTCGTGCTCGCGCTGCTGCACGGCGGCGATGGAGATCCCGTGGGCGGCGAGCGTGGCGGCGATGCGCGCCAGCACGCCAGGGGCGTCCTTCACCGAGAAGCGCAGGTAGTAGGAGGTCCGGATCTCGGCGTGGGAGCGCAGCCGCACCAGCGACGTCGCCGGAGGCAGCGGCACGCGCCCCGGACTCCCGGAGAGGAGGTTGCGCGAGAGGTCGATGATGTCGGCCACCACCGCGCTTCCGGTGGGCATGGCGCCGGCGCCCTGACCGAAGAGCAACGTGGGACCGAGCGCCTCCGACCGCAGCAGCACCGCGTTCATGGCCCCGCGGACGCCGGCCAGCATGCTGTCGGCCGGGATGAAGGCCGGGTGGACGCGGGCCTCGATGAACCGGTCCTCCCCGTCCCCGTTCGGCCCGGAGCGACGGGCCACGGCGAGCAGCTTGAGCGCGTAGCCGAACTCCTTCGCCCAGGCGAAGTCCTCCGGGATGAGCCCCATGATCCCATCGGTGATGACGTCCTGCGGCGCCAGCCGGGCCCCGAACGCCAGCTGCGCGAGCAGGCAGAGCTTCTGCGCCGCGTCGCCTCCCGAGACGTCGAGCGTCGGGTCGGCCTCGGCGTACCCGAGCCGTTGCGCCTCGGCCAGCGCCGTGGCCAGGGGCTCCCCCTTCTCGGCCATCGACGTGAGGATGAAGTTGGTGGTCCCGTTCACGATCCCGTGGATGGCCTGGATGCGATCGGAGGCCAGGGCCTCGCGGAGCGTGCGGATGACCGGCACGCCCCCGGCCACGGCGCCCTCGTAATACACGTCGACGCCCTTCTCCTGCGCCAGCCGGAAGATCTCGTCGCCGTGGAAGGCGAGCAGGGCCTTGTTGGCGGTGACCACGTGCTTGCCGGCCGCGAGCGCGGCCAGCACGAGCTTGCGCGCCTCGGTGGTCCCCCCCACCAGCTCGACCACGACCTGCACCGCCGGGTCGTCCACCAGATCCAGGTACCGGGTGGGGAGAAGCGACCGGTCGAGGTCGACCATGCGCTCCTTCTCCGGGTCCCGCACGGCCACCTTCCGGACGACGATGCGCGCTCCCAGCCGCGCCTCGATCTCCCGGGCGTGGCTGCGGAGGATGGAGAGAACCCCTCCTCCCACGGTCCCGAAACCTGCGATGCCGATTCCGACCTCTCTCATCTCGTTGCCCTCTCGGTGCGATGCGATGCCAGCTCCGCCTGGACCTGGGGGACCCTGCGCCCGTCCACCAGCGCGAAGGTCTCGATCCGGACCGGCCCGACCCCGGGCGCGTAGGTGGTCTCGAGGATCATCTCGGCGTCCGCGGCGGCCCGGTTGCGGGCCCGAACCAGGATGCAGCCGTCGAAGGTGCCGGCCGGGACCGTCACGGTGAGCCCGACGGCGGCGATCTGGTAGCGCTCGGTGGAGGTCTCGCTGACGATGGAGCTCCAGGACCGGTCGAGGTCGAAGGGGGCGCAGAGGATCCGCCGGACCCGGTCCTGGATGCAGCCGTGCGCCACCTTGAGAGCGCCCCGCGCGTCGTCGACGAAGTAGCCCTCGGCGTCCCGGGAGACGATGCGCACCGTGCGCTGCTTGGGCGTTCCGGCTCCCATCCGCGGTGAGCGGTCGACCCAGGACCACTCGTTGCCGACCGCGAGCGGGAAGTAGGCCGTTGGGTCCTGGGCGGCGGCCGCTGCGGACGGGGACGCCGGGCGAACCCCGGCGTCCGGGGCCGCGTGGGAGCAGGCCGCCAGGGCGGCGCAGAGGAGCAATGCAGGTCTCCGATGCACGGCGGGCATCTTACCCTCAAAGCCACGCAGGGACGCGCGCCTCACGGCGCACCGCTCCGCACCTTGCCCGCGGCCCGGCGCCTCCGGGCGTCCCGGAGGGCCTCCCGGGCCGCCTCGGCGACGAGCGGGTCGGGGTGCCCGGATGCCATCGTCTCGAGGTAGGCCTCCGCCTCGGGGCCGCCGATGTCGCCCACCGCCCGGACCATCTGGGCGACGAATGGCCCTTCCCTCCTCCGGGACAGCTCGATGATCGGGCCCACGCCCCGCGGGTCTCCGATCTGCGCGAGGGCGCCGACCGCTCGATCGGCGATCGCGGGGTCGGGGTCCTGGAGGCGCGCCACGAGACCTGGAACGGCGGCCGGGTTCTTCCTGTCGGCGAGCACCCCCACGGCGAGGTCCCGGATGCGCGCGTCGCCCGACTCGAGGTCGCGGATCACCTCGGCGTCCGGCTTCCGGGCCTCCCCCAGCGCCAGGGCGAGGCCTCGCGCCGCACGCGCCGCAGCCCCCTGGATGGCCCGGCGGAAGGCGCTCCCGGTCGATTCCCCGGGACCGACGATCTCGGCGCCGCGCACGGTGTCCGAAACCGGATCCGCGCCCTCGCCGGGGGCCACCTCCATCCGCACCAGGACCTCGGCCATCGTGCCGGAGCCCTTCAGGACGAGGCGCGCATCCTCCAGGGCGATCGACCCGCGGCACCGCGGGGCTCCCTTCCTGGGCTCCGCCGTCGGGACGACGAAGCCGGGCGTTCCCGCGAAGGCCTCGAGGGCGATGCTCCGGAACGCCTCCCGGTCGAGTCCCACCGCATGCATCCGGGACGGGCCCGGAACCTCCTCGACCGTCAGCCCGGTGACCACGCAGGGCGCCGGCTCGCTCCGGCACGCCGTCGTGCCGAGCGAGACCAGGCCTGCCAGGAGCCAAGCGACGGTGCGCACGGGCCTTCCCCGGACGGTCGCGCCCGCTACGAGCTCTCGGTGCCGCCGCCGGGTGGACCGCCGTCTCCCGAGGACGGAGCCGGTGACGGAGCCGCCGCCGGAGCGCCCGCATCCCCGCCCTCCGGCGCGGGCGTGCCGTCCGCTCTCCGCTCACCGCGGCCCCGGCCGCCTCGCCGCCTTCGCCGACGCCGCCTGCGGCGACCGTCGCCGGGAGCGCCCTCCTTGGGCGCCTCTCCCGGAGTGCCCTCGGCGGCCGTGACGTCCTGTGCGACTTCCTCCTGGTCGCCCTCGTCCTCGTCCCCTTCGTCTCCGTCGGAGACGGGCGCCTCGAACGATGCCGGCTCCGGCTGCAGCGCGAAGGGGACGGCCACGATCGCCTCGGCTTCCTCAACGGGCTTGCCCGCCTCTGCCGGTGCCTCCGCGAGCTCGGCGGGCGGAGCCGTCGCCACCACCGGTTCCGGTCGCGGTCGACGCTCCTCGCGCCGGTCGCGATCCCGGTCCCGTCCGCGGTCCCTGCCTCCGCCCTCCCTCGGCTCGCGTCCGTCCCGGCGGTCCCGCTCCTCGCGGCGCGCCAGTCGCGCGGTCTCCTCCGCCTGTGCGGCCTCGGCAGCCGCGGCCAGGAACGCCTCGTCCGTCTCCGGGATCGCGACGATCCGGCACCCGACCCCCGCATCGGCGAAGGCCTCCGCGAAGGCCTCTCCGGCGAGGAGCAGCACGGGCAGCTGTCCCGCGGCAGCGGCCTCGCCGCGAGCATCGCGGTGGGCCTCCCCGGACGTCACCAGCATGCCGATCTGGGCCCCGTAGTGGCCGACGTCGCGCCGGACGTCGGCGACGTCCCGCTTCCCCACGTCGGTCCCGGTGCGGAGCACGCGGATGGCGTGGCGGACGTCGACGAGCCCCATGCGGCGCCGGGCCGTGAAGACCACGCTCTCCCGTCCCCGCTTCGCGACCTTCACCTCCTTGAGGCCGCTCGCCTCGAGCAGCCGGCCGACCAGGTGCTCGATGGTGGGCCCGTCGCACTCGCGCAGGCGCCTGCGCAGCGCGGCCAGCGCGGACCGCCGCATCTCCGCAGGGGTCGCCGGAGCGAGCGCCGCCACCACGGGCGCCGGGCGATCGCCCGGCTCGGGCGCGGCTCCGAGGGTGACGCTCTCCCCATCGATGGAGAAGAGCGGCTTCCGCCCCGCCGACTCGCGGCGCCGGTTGTCCTCCCGCAGGGCGGCGGCGAGGGATCCGGATTCCCGGATGAAGGCCTCGGGCATGAGCATGCGCTCCGCTCCGAGCGACGCGAGTTCCCGCAAGGTGAGCGAACGCTCGGCCCCGGACAGGATCTCGTAGGCGACCTCGGCCGGTGGCGGGAAACGGCGCTTCTTCTCGTCCCCCTCCTCGCGGCGGCGCCCTCGTCCCGCGTCCCGGTCTCGCCCCGAGCTCCGTGCGAGCTCCCGGGCGGGAATGGGGTGGCGTTCCCTCGGGCGGTAGGGAGGCTCGTCGACCGGTGGCGGCTCGACCAGCTTCTCCAGGCCCAGGGGGTCTTCGGGCAGGCCCCACTCTTCCAGGGCGAAGGTCGCGTGCTGGACCACGACGATGGCCCTGTCCGGCCGCGGCAACTTGCAGTGCGCGGCCAGCTGGTCGGCCATCGTGTCCTCGGGAATCTTCCCGACATGGTCGAGAAGGCTCTCGTGGATCGCGATCTCGGCGATCTTCCGGAAGTGGAGTGGCTTGCCTTCCCGCTTCAGCACCTCGACGGCTGCTTCGGTGAAGGTCATGAAAGTCTCAGGATTCCTTGGTGATTTCGCGGCGGAGGTCGCCGCGGGCAATCGCTCATCTTGTGTCGGGGTCGGCCCCCTGTCAACGTGGAATTCCTCCGGATCGTCGGAGATTTCCATGACCTGGAGGGTCGCGACGCATGGTTCGAATCCGGATCGGAGACGGCTGGGCCTCGGATCCCGGGATCCGGGCGGGGTTGCGCTCCGGGTCGCCGGAGCCCCGGCGCGCCGCGATCCGCTCGATCGTCGACGTGGTCGCGATCGAGGTCGAAGGGGTCGATATCGCGGCCGGGAGGACCGAGGGCCCTCTCGCCGAGGGCGTGCTCGGCATGCTCCTGGCGGTGGACCGGCTCGCCGCAGGCGGGGACCACGCCTCCGTCCGTTTCGACGACGGTGCGGTCGAGCTCCTCCTGCACCGCCGGGGCGGTGTCGCCCTGCTCTCGGTGGCGACGCTCTCCCACCCGGCCCGGCTTCTCGCCCACGACATCGAGGTGGACCTCCCCCGGCTGGCCGAGGCGGCCCGCGCCGCCGCGATCGCGTTCTGCGACCGCGTCCTGGAGAT
>DAIEMM010000173.1 GCA_027349605.1 Anaeromyxobacteraceae bacterium | reverse complement strand
CGAAACCGTCGTCAACCGCGTCTACCACCTCGACCGCGGCTACGAGCGCATCGAGGCGAAGCTCGGGAGCCTGGGCGCCCGCATCCGCAGGGAGACCGCATGACCCGCGGCCCCGCCGCCGGCGAGCTGCTCTCGGTGGCCATCCCCAAGGGACGGCTGCTCGGCGAGGCCTCGGAGCTGTTCGAGCGCGCGCTCGGCGTCTCCCCCAAGCGGCTGCTCGAGAACACCCGGAAGCTCGCCGCCGACGCGCCGGAGCAAGGCCTGCGCTTCATCTCCATCCGCGCCGCCGACGTGGCGAGCTACGTGGAGCACGGCGCCGCCGACGTGGGGGTGGCCGGACTCGACGTCCTCCGCGAGGAGCCCCGGGATCTCTACGAGCCGCTCGACCTGGGCATCGGCCGCTGCCAGGTGATCGTGGGACGCCCCCGGAACGCCCGGCCGCTGCCCCGAGGCGTGGCACCCCGGGTGGCCACCAAGTACGTGAACCTGGCCGCCCGCCACTTCGCCAGGAAGGGCGTCCCCGCCGAGATCATCCCGCTGCACGGGTCGATCGAGGTGGCCCCGTCGCTGGGGCTCGCCGACCTGATCGTGGACATCACCGAGACCGGCGAGACCCTCCGGGCCAACGGCCTCGTCATCGAGGAGACGGTCCTCGAGGTCTCGGCCCGGCTGGTGGTCAACCGGGTGGCCCTGAAGCTGCACGCCGAGCGGCTCCGCCGCCTGGTGGAGGCCCTCCGATCCGTGGCGGAGGCCTGAGACCGGTCCATGGACGTTGATCCGCGCATCCCCTTCTCGTTATCATCACCCACCCCACACCCAATGCGGAACCGGTCCTGGAGGAGGACCAATTCTCATGGATTGCCCACGCTGCAGTGTAGAGATGACGGAGATCGCCGGTGACGACAGCGTCATGCAGAGGTGCTCCGACTGCGGTGGGCTCTGGGTGGACAGCTCGGACGTGAACCGGTTCCTGGTCCACGGCAACCTGCCCGCACTCACCGCCATCGGCGGATGGCTGAACGCCGACGTCATGGCCGGCCTCTGCCCGGCCTGCCAGGTGGATCTGGTCGAGATCGAGGGGGGCGAGAAGAAGTCGCTCCACTACGACACCTGCGAGTCGTGCGGCGGGATCTGGGTCGACGGCCCCGAGGAGGGGGACATCGTCGAGATCATCGGGTGGAAGGACGCGGCGAGGGAGATCGTCGACTTCTACCGGCGCTTCGCCAAGAAGTGACGGGGGCCCCCGCGGGGCCCGCGGCGCGGCACCGTCACCAGTCGCGATCGTCGCGCCAGGGCCAGGCCGTGTTGGAGTAGCCCCGGATCTCCCAGTAGCCGCGCCGGTCGTGGGGCATGAACTCCACGCGCCTCACCCATTTCGCGCCCTTCCACGCCCACAGCTGCGGCGTCACCACCCGGACCGGTCCGCCGTGCTCGGCGGGCAGCGGCTCTCCGTCCACGCGGTGCGCCAGGAGGACGTCCGGCTTGAGGGCCTCCTCGATCGGCAGGTTGGTCGAGTAGCCGTCGTAGGAGTGGAACATGACGTGGGTCGCCGCGAGCGTGGGGCGGGCCAGCGCCGCCAGGGTCTCGAAGCGCACGCCCTCCCAGCGCATGTCGAGCCGGCTCCACCCGGTGACGCAGTGAAAGTCGGAGACGTCCTCGGCCTGGGGGAGCGCCAGGAAGTCGGCCCAGTGCAGTCGAAGCGGTTCCTCGACCTCCCCTTCCACGCGAAGCTCCCAGCGCCCGGTGCCGACCACCGGCTGGTCGGCGCAGTCGAGGACCGGCCAGGAGGAGAGCACGTTCTGGCGGGGCGGCACCTGCGGCATGCCGTGCCGGTTCCGCGGACCCGACCCCTGGGGGGTGGCATCGGACAGGGACGGCGTGGCCTGCATGGCGCCGCCGAAGCGCTTCCGCAGCTCGGCGCGCCCCTCCTCGATCCGCTTCAGGATGTCGGTCACGGACCGGAGTCTAGCGCCACGCGTCGCATCTCGCCCGCCGCGGCGCGGATCTCGGCCAGGTCCCGCTGCATCTCGCTCCACCCGTACCAGAGGCTGTAGTCCGGGCTGTCGTGGAAGGCGCCCTGGAAGGTGCGCATGCGGTGCTCCATGAACATCACGAAGAGCCGGAGCTCGATCGGGCTCCCCGCGTCGTGGAACTGGAGGACGTCGGGGTAGTCGGAACGCTGCTCCTTCGACCTCGAGAGCAGCCCGTCGCGATGGAGCCCGGCCACGACCTCGATGGCCTGCGCCATGAGGCGGTCCGCCTCCCGGATGGTCTCGTCTCCGCGCCGGAGCTGGGAGCGCACGAAGCCCTCCCCGTGGCACTGCCTGCAGGTGGCGATCATCCGGTCGCGCTGGACCTGCCACTCCTCCTCGGTGAGGCGCGCCATCCTGGCCCCCTTCACGACCTCGAGGAAGGTGGTGGGCTTGCCGGCGGGGTCGAGCACGCCGAGCGCCTTCAGGATCGTGACCTGGTCGGCCTTCCACTGCGGGTCCTCGGAGAGGGGCAGGCGTACCCCCAGGAACCCCCAGCCGGTCAGGACGCCGTGGTCGCCCTCCTGCATGTGGCAGGTCTGGCAGGTGGGGGCTGCGGCGTCCCTCGGGAGGGCGCCGAGCCGGACGAGCTCGTGGCGCACCCCGTGCTTTGAGGAGTCGTACATCTCCCACTGGGCGTGGTCGAAGCCCATGTGGCAGCTCTTGCACGCCTCGGGCTCGCGGGCCTCCTTGACCGAGAAGGTGTGCCGGGTGTGGCAGGAGTCGCAGCTCCCCGAGCCGTAGTTGCGTCCCGACTCCTTGGCGATGGCCTTCCGGTCGGCCTCCTCCTTGAGGCCGATGGCGTGGCATCCGCCGCAGCCCTTCCGGCCGTCGGTCATCACCGGCGGCTGGTAGTGGAAGGTGGGCATGGCCATCATGGCTGCCCAGGCGAGCGCGTGCTTGGAGGCCTCGTACTGCTTCACCTGCGCGGCGTGGCAGCGCGCGCAGGTCGCGGGGGTGGGGAGGCGGGCCATCGCCGCGTCGGCGGCCGTCGCGTGGGCGGTCCCGTGGCAGGAGTCGCAGCCCACCGAGACCGCGGCGTGGCGCGACAGCTTCCAGTCGGAGACGATGCCCGGCGTGGACCTCGCGTGGCACTCGACGCACCGGGCGCTCGCCGGAGGGGGCGCGACGGGACCGGCCAGGAGCAGCGCTGCGACGGCGGGAATGGCGGCGAGCATCATCTCGGGCTCCTCCTACCGGCTGATGGGCTTGTAGCGCAGGCGGTGGGGCTTCGCCCCCTCCTCGCCCAGGCGCCGCCGCTTGTCGGCCTCGTACTCCTGGTAATTGCCGGCGAAGAAGGCCCACTTCGAGTCCCCCTCGCAGGCCAGGATGTGCGTGGCGACGCGGTCGAGGAACCAGCGGTCGTGCGAGATGACGAGCACGCAGCCGGCGTACTAGAGGAGCGCGTCCTCGAGCGCCCGCAGGGTCTCGACGTCGAGGTCGTTCGACGGCTCGTCGAGGAGCAGGACGTTGGCTCCGGTCATCAGGGTCTTCTCCAGGTGGAGCCGCCCGCGCTCCCCGCCGGAGAGGGTCCCCACCACCTTCTGCTGGTCGGCCCCCTTGAAGTTGAAGCGGCCGATGTAGGCGCGGCTGGGCATCTCGTAGCGCCCCACCTGCATGACGTCGCGCCCGCCCGAGAGCTCCTCGAAGACGGTCTTGCCGGAGTCGAGGTCCTCGCGGCTCTGGTCCACGAAGGCCAGCTTCACCGACTTGCCGACCACCACCTCGCCGGAGTCGGGCCGCTCCGCGCCGGTGATCATCTTGAAGAGCGTCGACTTGCCGGCGCCGTTTGGCCCGATGATGCCCACGATGGCGCCGGGCGGGATGCTGAACGACAGGTCGTCGATGAGCAGGCGGTCGCCGAAGCCCTTCGACACCCCGTGGAACTCGACGACCTGCTCGCCGAGCCGCTCGGCCACCGGGATGAAGATCTCCTGGGTCTCGTTGCGCTTCTGGTACTCGACCGAGGAGAGCTCCTCGAAGCGGGAGAGGCGCGCCTTGCTCTTGGCCTGGCGCGCCTTGGGGTTCTGGCGCACCCATTCGAGCTCGGTCTTCATGGCCTTGATGCGGGCGCTCTCCTGCTTGGCCTCCACCTCGAGCCGTTGCTCCTTCTGCTCGAGCCAGGAGGAGTAGTTTCCCTTCCAGGGGATGCCCCGGCCCCGGTCGAGCTCGAGGATCCACTCGGCGGCGTTGTCGAGGAAGTAGCGGTCGTGGGTGATGGCGACGACGGTGCCGGGAAAGCGGGTGAGGAACTGCTCGAGCCACTCCACCGACTCGGCGTCGAGGTGGTTGGTGGGCTCGTCGAGGAGCAGCATGTCCGGCTTCCCGAGGAGCAGCTTGCAGAGGGCCACCCGGCGCTTCTCGCCGCCGGAGAGGTGCCTCACCGACGCGTCCCAGGGCGGCAGGCGCAGGGCGTCGGCGGCGATCTCGAGGGCGTTGCCGGTGTCGGCCCCCGCGTTCTCGATGACGGCCTCGAGCCGGGCCTGCTCCTCGGCCAGCTTCTCCATGTCGGCGTCGGGCTCGCTGTAGGCGGCGTAGACCTCCTCGAGCCGCTTCTGGGCCGCCGCCACCTCTCCCTGCGCCGACTCGACCTCCTCGCGGACGGTCTTGGTGGGGTCGAGCACCGGCTCCTGCGGGAGATAGCCGATGCGGATGCCGGCCTCGTGGGAGAGCTCGCCGTCGAACTCGGCATCCTGCTTCGCCATGATGCGGAGCACCGTGGACTTTCCGGAGCCGTTCAGGCCGAGCAGGCCGATCTTGGCGCCGGGGAAGAACGAGAGGGAAATGTCCTTGATGATCTGCCGCTTGGGCGGGACCACCTTGCTCACGCGGAACATCGACATCACGTACTGGGCCATGGAGGCCGTACTTTTCACGAAGGCGTGCCTTCCGCAAGCGGCCAGGGCGGGGACGGCCCCCCGTGCCCGCCCGCTTCCGATCCGGGGAAGGATCCGCTAGTTTCCCGGGTTCACGAGCGCGGGAAGCCGGATGGGACTCTGGGATTCGCTGGGAATCGGGCGGAAGGTCGAGGGCGCGTCGGACGCGCCGGCCCGGCCCGCGTCCGCTCCCGCCCACGGAGTCCACGGCGGGGTTTCCTGGGCGCCCAACATCGACGCCGGATCCTGCCGCGGCTGCGGCAGCTGCCTCGACGAGTGCCCGGCGGGGGTCTTCGCCATGGGGCGCCACGACAAGGGCGCCCGGGTGGCCCGGCCGCAGGACTGCCGCGCCACCTGCGAGAGGTGCGCGACCCGCTGCCCGGAGGAAGGGATCTCCTTCCCCGGCCGGCCGGGATAGCGCCGGGAGCCGCGCCCGCTACGCCGAGGCGCCCTCGAGCAGGGTCCGGTTCTTCCGGAAGGCCACCCAGCCCCAGGCCAGGAAGGCCAGCTCCACCAGGGCGGTGATGACCATCCACATCACCACGGGTGAATCGCCCATCCCGTAGGAGTGCATGCCGGTGGTGAGGACGAAGTTCACCCCCAGGTAGGTGAAGAGGATGCTCTGGAAGGCGGCGATGCTGATGGCCGCCACGCCGAACTGGCCGATCATCTTGTCGACCTTGGCGTGGAGGATGGCCATGTAGCAGAGGAACGCCACCAGCGACCAGACCTCCTTGGGATCCCAGACCCAGTACCGGCCCCAGGAGGACGCGGCCCACATCGAGCCGGTGAGGATCCCGGCGACGAGCAGGATCGAGCCCACGAACATGTAACAGTAGAGCAGGTCGTAGAGACGGTCGATCACCTGCACCCTGGCCGGCGCGAAGATGGTGAAGCCGATCTGCATGTGGGCCACGACCAGCCCGAGCCCCAGCACCGCGTAGCCCACCATGATGATGGGCACGTGGATCGCGAGCCAAGGGGTCCCGGACAGCACCGGCGCGATGGGGTGGATGAACCGGTCGATGGGGAGCAGGTCGGTGAGCGCCATGGTGAGCGCCGCCATCACCGCGGCGTTCAGCACCACCACCCGGTTGCGCAGGAACGCGTAGGCGATCACCGCGAAGAACCCGACGCCCCAGGCCAGGAAGAGCATGGACTCGTACATGTTGGCGGCGGGGATGCGGTCGCCGGCGTCCCAGCGGAGCAGGATGCCCCAGCTCATCATGGCGAACCCGGCGAGCAGCAGCGCGAACGAGGCGCCGTCGAGGAGCTTGCTCCCGCGCACCATGGCGACGACCGAGACCAGCAGCGCGGCGAGCAGGATGATCCAGGACAGCCGAACCGGGTTCACCTCGTTGTAGCGGATCTCGACGTCGATCTTCTCCGGCGAGGGCCATCCCGGCAGCCGCGGGCCGGTGGCCAGGGCGAGCAGGCCCTCCGGCGTGAGGTTCGGGGGTACGCCCCACTTCGCGTTGGGGTTCCCCGCCACCGGGATTGCGCGGATCGCCTCCCGCGACAGGAAGGCCTGCAGCGCCATCAGGCGAGGCTCGAGCTTCTCGGCGTCCTGGATGACGCCGGTCCGCGGACGGCCCTGCTGCTCGAGCGCTCGGGCCTGCTCCATGAGCTGCATGGCGCGCTGGGAGCGGACGATCTGCAGGAACGAGGCGTGGGTGGTCCCGGCGGGCAGCCCGATCTCGCGGGCCAGGTCGGCGCTCCCCACCTTCACGATGCTGGCGTTGGCGGTGGCCTGGGGGTCGGCGATCCACCCGATGACGGTGAGCACCGGGTCCTCGCCGTGCCAGCGGTAGGCGCCGGTGACGTTCCAGACCGCCTCGCGCGCCTGGGTGTCGAGCGGCATGGTCCGGCCGTCGTGCTGCACCGGCAGCCGGCGCAGGGTGTCGGCGGTGGTGGCCGCCTGCCCCGTTCCGGCAAGGAGGGCGAGGAGGAGCCCGGCCGCGACCTTGGCGCCTCCCGGACCGGAGCCCCTGGCCTCGAGCGCGGCCCGCTCGCGGGACTGCCCGACGCGGGTGAAGAGCACGATGATCATCCACAGCACCATGGTGATGTAGCCGGCGAAGACGATGTTCTGCCCGGGGTCCTTGGTCACCGACAGCACGGTCGCCTCCCGGCCGCGGTCCTGCTGGTAGCTCGACTGGAAGAGCGTGTAGCCGCGGTACTCGAGCGGGTTGTTCATCCAGATCCGCGCGTCGTAGACCTTGCCCGTGTCACGGTCGGTGACCTTCACGATGCTCAGGAAGCCGGACGGGCGCATGGTGCCCGGGTAGGTCTCGAGCACGAAGTCCTGCAGGGTCACCGAGAAGGGCAGGTCGTGGGTGCTCTCCACCCGGTTGCCGGGGCCCTGCTGGACGATCTGGTGGCCGGTCTCGCCCTCCCAGAGGAACAGCTGCCCCTCGGTCTTGAAGAAGTAGGTGACGGCCGAGCCGGCGAAGATGAGCAGGAGCGAGGCGTGCAGCACGACGAACCCGATCCGCTTCTTCCCCCAGGGGAAGAGGTCGGCGATCGAGAGCGCCACGTTCACCGCGAAGAGCCCCTGCAGGAAGAGGAACCACCAGGAGTAGTAGACGAGCCTTCCCGCCACCTCGACCCCAGCGCGCGATTCGACGATGGTGCCGGCCGAGAGCCCGACGAGCAGCAGGACGAGCAGGATGACGGCCAGCTTCAGCGAGGCGAGGAACGCGAGGAACGTCTTCATCGGGACCGTCCTGAGTTGCGAGATGAGCGGCGCACACCCCAAAGGGGGCGTACCGGGCGGCGGATTCTCGCATTGGTGCCTTCCGGCGTCGAGGTCTTAGCAGCGACTCCGGGCTGGGCCGGGCGGCGCTACCGGTCCGCCGCCCGCCGGACCTCGACGACCTCGAGACCCACCCGTCCCCCGGGGCGCTCGATCTCCACGGTGTCGCCCACCTCCCGGCCCAGCAGGGCACGGCCGACCGGGGAGTGGACGCTCACCCGGCCGCGCCGCGGGTCGGCCTCGTCGGCACCGACGATTCGCCAGGTGGTCCTTGCCCGGCCCGGCCTCAGCCGGCTCGCCGGCGGCGAGCGACGCGTTCGAGGACGCGACCGCGGGCGGGGCTCCGGGTCCTGGCGCCGGGGGAGGCGTGGATGAGCCGGAGCACGGGGCGCATCGCCAGCGCCCAGAAGAGGATCACGACCACGACGGGGATGTAAGGGGACGCGAGCTCGAGGATCATGACGCCCTCCTTCGGACTTCACCCGCCAGGCCGGCGGACC
>DAIEMM010000170.1 GCA_027349605.1 Anaeromyxobacteraceae bacterium | reverse complement strand
TTCTCCCCGCTGGCCGTGGCCAGGCTCCTCGCCTCCGGCGCCGTTCGCCCCGCGATCGACGCGGCGATCCTCGACGAGGAGGGGTTGCTCGACCTGGGCGCCTTCCTCATCAAGTACGACGCCCGGTGGCTGGCGGAGTGGCGCCACGGCATCGACGCCGAGGTGGACCGTCGCGCTGCCGTCGATGGCGCGGGCGAGGCACGACGTCGCGTCCTGCGCGCGTTCGTCGAGGAGTGCCTGCTGCTCCTGGGCCGCCTCCCGCGCCCGGATGAGACCGAGGAGTCCTGGGCCGGCGCCGGGCTGCGAGACGGTTCCACCAGGCGGCGGCTACCGGAACGGACCGAGTCGGGCCGCGTGTGCAAGTACCGCATCCGGGTCCACTTCTGGACTGCCCTCGACACCTACGGATACTCCGACTTCGGTCCGGGACCAGGTTGGTACTGGGTGGTGGCGAATCCGGACCCGTACTGGCGGTTCTGCGACCCGACTGGTCCGTACGAGAGCCCGAAATCCGCCTGGGCCGATGCGAACTGCGTGGGGCAGGAGTGAGGCATGGGCAAGCGAACCGTGCCTCGAGCGGACGACAGCTGCGTGCTCTCCCGCGTCGTCGAGCGGGACGGTCTGAGGCTGGAGGTCTGGTCCTGCAGCGACCCCAGTCCTCCGATCCGATCGACCCGACAGCCGGTACGACGCGCTCAGGACCTCGCCCAGGCGTTCTGGCCTGGTTGCGAGAGCGCATGGCACGACCATGTGGTCGTGCCGAGCGAGGAGGGAGGACGGCCCTTCGTCACGGCGGGGCATGCGCAGTTCGTCGTTTACTCGGGATCAGGGCCGGTAGATCAGTACTGGAATCGTGCTGTGGGCGAGCACTCGCTGCGTTTGGCTCCCCAGGATCAGGCTGACGATTCCGGTCCTCCCGTGTGACGCCATGGCCACGAGGTCACACCCGCTGGACCTGGCCACCTCGACGATCGCCTCCCAAGGATGGTCGTTCGTCGCCACCACACCATTGAACGGAACCCCCGCATCCTTCGCGTGCTGCTCCAGGGCGGCCAGGTAGTCGCGGGCATGGAGGTCAACGTCCCAGCGATCGTCTCTTGTGTCCTCGACCTGCTCGGGACGCAGCGTGAATGGGTGGAAACGTGGCTTCACGGACAGGCCGGTGATCCGGGCACCGATTTCTTTTGCGAACCGGACCGCCTTCGCGGCGGCAGCCTCGGAGAGAGGGGAACCGTCGGTGGGAACCAGAAGATGCTTGAACATGGGATGCCTCCGCTCAACGGCTATCTGGCGAGCGAGCTTCTGGCAAGCCGCTCTTGTGCAGCGTCATACGACTGGCCCTGATCCGTGCCGTCATGGCGCCATGCCCAGCCGTGGGCGCGCCCCATGCCGAATGTCCGTCGTGTCTGGTGCAGCGCGTGTGGAGCGGATCAACGCGCAGCGGCCTGGCCCGTCGGGCTGGACGGCGGATGCAGGGAGAGGTAGCGCTGAACCCGGGTCGCGGCGTTCTCCCCGAGGTTGGCGTAGAAGAACGGGATGTCGAAGGTGTGGTAGACGCCCTTCGGGAACCCCGAGCCCTTGTCGACGAGATCCATCAGCGCCTGGGGAGCGGTGGTGCAGAGGAGCACGCCGTTCACCGTGTCGATCTGGGCGTCGCAGACCTGCGGCCCCACCGGGCCCCACACCACGTTCCCGCCGACCACGGATGGCATGAACGAGCCGAGACCCAGGCTCGCGGGCACGTGCTCCGTCGTGCGGCTCCAGCTGATCGGGTTGATGACGAGCCCCACCATCCCGTAGAGGACCGGATTGGTCCCGGGGACCACGCCCGGCCCCTCCGTATTCCAGGAGACGATGACGCCCACGTCGTCGGCGCCCGTCGCGAACTTCAGGTGGGGATTGCTCGACAGGAACTGGGTGGTGATGGGGCTGCCGATGACGTAGGCGGCGACCATCCGCGCGAGCACGGCCGGGTTCTGCCGCAGGTAGCCGGAGAGGATGTTCGTCAGCACCGTCGCTCCCTGGGAGTGGCCCACCAGGATGAACGGCCTGCCGTCGTTGTAGTTCTGGATGTAGTAGTCGAAGGCCGCGGTGGCATCCAGCGTGGGGATGCTCGCGATGACGTTCCACCGGTCCACCGACGAGAGGTTGTCCTGCCGGTAGAACGGAGCGTAGACGTTGCCCACGGTCGCGAAGGCCGTGGCCTGCCGCTGGTAGGCCTGCGGTGCCTGCACGAGCATCGAAGGCTCGTCGATGGCGCAGATCTGCGGGTTGGAGTCGGTACTCGTCCAGGCCGTGGGGTAGAGGTAGAAGACGTCCACCGGGTACGCGGGGACGGGTGCGATGGGCAGGGCCAGCCAGTGCGCGGCCAGGGAGTAGTCGGAGGCCTGCGGTGCCTCGTTCCCCGGCCCGCACGCGAAAGCGCCGGCGCTCGTCAGCACGGCGACGAAACGGAGCCATGCAGTTGCTGTGTCTCGCGATGTCATGGCCGGTCGTCTCCTGGGTTGGAAGGCGGGTCGATTTTCTCAGGAGGGAATGGACGACCCTAGCGGCCAGGTGGGGCCAGTGGCCCGGAATCCGCCTCTAGCCGCCGGCCTTGGCCGACCAGAATCGGCCGTCCCATGAGGCGCCCGTGGAAGGCTAGTCGTCCGCTCTTTCGACGCTCACCGTGAACTCGCCGTCGCCGAGCCGCTCGACGAAAAGGTCCATGGGCCCAGGGCAACGGAAACTGTCTCGCCGCAGTCGGGGCACGTGACGTCCATCAGCTTGGCCATGGAAGCCGCCCTGCAATGGCGCATGCCTCCGTCCAGCGTGATGACAGATGGGATGCACGAATGATCTCCACCTGGGCGTATCGCATCGCCAGCTCGCGCCGCGCCCGGGCGAGCGCTTCGACGTCGGCGCGCAGCCCGCAACCTTCACCGGGACGCCGGGAGGAGCCGAACATCTCCCAGGTCCACGCGCTTGCCCGGTGAGACGTCCACCTCCTTGACGACCTCCTCGTGCCGTCGGGCACCCACCCTGATGGATCGAGGCCCTGGGGGGACCTGGTCGACGACCACCGTTCCTGGAGCGAGTCCGCGACCATCCGTCCCTCCTCCTCCCGGCGCGGAACCTCCCGGGAACGGGATGCCCTCCCCGGCAATGTCGCCCTTCCGGGAGCCCAGGAGGAACGCCCCGTCGACCGGCTGGCCCTGGGCTCCGACCATCCGGGAGCCCAGGAGGACGTACGCCCCGTCGAGCGATTGGCCATCGGCTCCCACCGGCCGGACCTGGATGACCCCTGCAACCTGCACCTCGATGTCGCGCTCCACCGACTCGCCGGGAGACAAGGACAGCGAGATCTCCCCCGCCCTGCCGTCCGGCGTCGTGGCGATCAGCCGCACCGGCCCCGACGGAAGCTCCGGGACGGCGAACCGATCTCCGCTGAAGTGGCGCCGGCTGCTCCCGGCCAGCGGACCTTCGCTCGCTCCCGGCGTCTCGACGTCGAGGGCGAAGACGCTCACCCGTGGAGCGCCAGGCGCGAGCAGCCTCCCCTGGACCGAGGCCGCCGGCCGGAGTTCCACCACGACCTCCCGCGACGCCTCCGCGACCTCGACGGGGAGCGACGTCCGCCCTCCCTTCCTTGCCGTCACCGTCGAGACGCCGGGGCGTCGGCTGACGGAGGCATGCCCCTCCTCGTCGGCAGCGGCCATGGACGTGAAGTCCGGGCTCTCCACCGTCACGAATGCGTTGCCCGCGGGAGCGCCACCCGGCTCGCGAACCTCGACCGCCAGGGTGCCCGGGGAGTCCTCCGGGTACGCGGCAACCAGGTCGAGGCGTGTCCTCTCCCCCCCGGCCACCTTCACCTTTGCCCACCTGCCCGCGCCGGACCGGCTCGCCTTCCCGGCATTCGCCTTGAATTCACCCTCCGGCAACTCGACCCGGTAGCGGCCGCCTTCGACCACGTCCACGCGTACGACGTCGTTCCCGCTCACGAACGGCACGTCGGGCGCCACGAGCACCAGCAGGCCCGCCTCGCCGGGGCGACCGTCGGCGGTTCGCACCTCGCCTTCGAGAGTCCCGGTGGCCACGAGGACGAAGTCCGCGGCCGAGCGCCGTCCCGCCCGGACCGTCACGGTCCGGGTGTCTCCGGTGGCCACTCCAGGCCGACGCGCCCGCACGCTCGCGACCCCCACCTCCAGGCCCGGCAGGACGTATCGCCCGTCCGCGCCCGTCACGGCCTCGGCGGGCACCGAACCCGCGGCTCCACCCCACATCGTGCCGCCGCTGACACGGGCTCCCTCCACCGGCGCTCCGTCGCGGTCCCGGACCACGCCTTCGATCACTCCGACGCCGTCCAGCGTGAAGTCGATCTCGAAGCGCTGGCCCGGAAGGACGACGAGCCCTCTCCGGGAAGCCGGGGAGTGCCCGTCCGCGACGACGTCCAGGTCGTACTCCCCGCTCCCGAGGGGACCAAGCTCGAACGTGCCGTCGGCTCCGGTGAGCGCTCGGCCCATCTCGCCGACCGTTCCGGCCGGCGAGAGCACGGCCTGGGCGCCGGGAATGGACGCGCCGGCACCATCGGTCACCCGGCCTGCGACGACGGCCGCGGTGCCGAGTCGAATGTCGGCCCTTGCGCTCGCGTGGGCCGCGACCGGGACCGCGTCCGGGTAGGCTCCGGTCGCTTCTCCGAGCCCGGCCAGGACCCGGTAGCTACCCGGGCTCACCTCGGCCGAGTATCCGCCACCCGGCCCCACGGTGACGGTGAGCACCTCGGGACCGCCGATGAACGACACCTCGGCGCCGATGGCCGGGCTTCCGTCCGCGAGCCGGACCATTCCTTCGATGACCCCGGCGGCGCCGAGCTCGACGACGAGCGGCGACGTCCGCGGCACCACCACCTGCCGGAAGGCGGCGCGTGCGTGGCCCGGAGCCTCCACCACGAGCCGGTAGCGGCCAGGGGACAGCCCACCGACCGTGAAGTCTCCGCGCGGGCTGGAGGTCGCTCCGAAGCGCTCTTCCACCGGAAGGTTGGAAAGGGCCGTCCCGAACGAGGATTCCCGCTCCAGCCAGAGCGTGGCGAGCGGAACGCCCTCACCCGACGGCCGGGCGACGACGCGCCCGGAGAGTGCGCTCGGAGCGTGGAGCTCGACGTCCAGGTTCGTGAAGGCGATCCCCGTGGGATGAACCACCTCCACCTGCCCGGGAGCCAGGCCTTGCGCCCGGGAGGTGACGAGCCAGGGACCCGCGCCAGCCGGGAGCCGTACCCGGCCATCCGCGCCGGTCCGCGCCGTGCGGGTCACCTGCCACGCCGGACGACCCGTGGCTGCGTCGAGCGCCACCCGCCGGTAGAGCTTCACCTCGGCGTCCGGGACGGGCGCACCCCGGGCCGAGACACGGACGTCGAGGCCGCTCTCGATGGGGGCGATGCCCGCCTCGGGCGCCTGGGTGCGGCCGTCCCTCGTGACCGGCTGGACCGGGCGCGCGATGGAGCTGCCCCCACCGTCGCCATGGCCCGGCGATCGCCCCCCGCTCGACAGCGCCCCTGCCACGGCGAGCACGATGAGCGCGACGACCAGTCCTCCCCCGACGGTGGCCTTGCCCGCCACGCCGGACGCAGCAGCGGCCATCCCGGCGGCGATCTGGGCCGAGGCGCTCGACGGGAGCGCCGCGATGACACCTGCGGTGAAGGCCGAACCCGGGGCGGCCGCCGCGAGCGTCTCCCCGAGGCGCGCCAGGACGTCCGCCCGCAGGAGCCCGCGCGCCCGGGACAGGCGCTGGAAGACGGCCTGGTCGCTCAACCCCAGCAGGCGCGCCACCTGGGAGGCCGAGTGGCCCTCGAGGTAGTAGAGCGCGATGGTCTCCCGGGCGTCCTCGGGCAGGGCGTCGAGCGCCTCCCGGACGACCGCTGCCTGCTCCGCCCGCAGCACCCTGCTCCCCGGGTCGATGGCCGGGTCGACGGCTCCGGCCAGCAACGCCTCGGCGGCGGGACCACGGACCTCGCGCGCACGCCGTCCCGCGACGCGACGCGCGCGCAGCCGTGTCACCTGCCGCAGGAACGGGAGGAAGCTGGCCGGATTGCGGAGCTCGTCCAGGTCGTCCCAGACCTGGAGGTAGACGTCCTGGGCGACGTCCCGGGCTGCCTCCACGTCGCGCAGCTCGACGAGGGCGATGGACGCGACGAGCGAGCGGGTGGCCGCGACGAGCCGGGCAAAGGCCTCCCGGTCGCCCCGGCTGGCCAGGAGGACTTCTGCCTCCGTGATCGTCGGTGACTCGAACATCCCGTGGCCTCCAGTGTACGGAGCGGCGCGCCCCATGTCTCCAGAGCACGTCGAGCCCCAGGAACCTGACATGGATCCCGCAGGATTTGCCGGGGCCGGCGGAGGGATCGCTGGCGCCCGGGTCATGTCCGTCCTTCGTGTGGACTCGGTTTCGTGACCAGCAACTCCGCGAAGAACAGCAAGTCCATCACGACGAGCGGTAGGGCCACGGCCCTGCGACCCTCGGCCAGCTCCCGGTTCTCCGGGGTTGTGGCAATGCCGTGTGCGATGGAGCCCGCCTGACCTCGATCCCAACGTAGTCCCGGCCGCCTGGCCGAAGATGAAGATGCTCGATGGCTCGATCCACGTGGATTTCCTGGCCCCCGATTCGCACGGGCTCCCGGGTCGCCTCGGCCTGACCGTCGCCCCGGGCAGGTGGCTGCCCGGACTCGACCCCGCCTCCGACACGCTCGTCCGCGACGACCTGCTGCACCTTCGCGACTTCCACGGCGCCAAGGTCCTCGTGACCCTGCTCGAGTCGTTCGAGATGAGGAAGCTCGCCATCGCCGAGTTGCTGCCGATCGCGAAGAAGTTGCGGCTCCGGAGCCTCTGGTTCCCCATCCCGGACGTGTCGGTACCGTCGGACATGGACGCCACGGTGTCCCTGGTGGAGGCGATCGTCGGACACATGGGGCGCGGCGAGACGGTCGTCGTCCACTGCCGCGGCGGACTGGGGCGGAGCGGGACCATCGCGGCATGCGTCCTGGTGGCGCGGGGGCGAGCGCCGGCTGACGCGATCCGGATGGTCCGGGCCGCCAGGCCGGGCGCCGTGGAGGTGCCCGACCAGGAGGCATTCGTGGCGCGCAGTGTCCGTCCCCTGCGTACGATTTCTCCCGGAGGTGAGACGTGAGCGGTGGGATGGGCCGCACCCACCCACGCCTCGGACTCGCCGGACCCCGTCGCAGCGCCCAAGGGTTCCCCCAACCACTTCCGCGAGTTCCCCCGCCCCTCCTCTTGCGCCGACGTCGCCCGCTTCGCGGTTCGCACCCTGACCGGTCCCCTCCGTGTCGCGAGCCCCGCCGACCTCGAGTACAAGGCCTTCGACGACGGCGGGCACCCGGTCACCCTCCCGGCGCTGCCCATCGAGCGCCTCCCGCCGCCACCCAGGCCGTGACGATGCTCGCCCAGTTCGCCGGCGACGTGCTCGAGGAACTGCGGCTCCCCGCGGAGCCCGTGAAGGTGCAGAACCGAACGGACGAGAGGACTTCAAGGGCTGACCGCGGCGGGGCCGAGGGTCAGCTGGTAGGCGACGTAGAACTGTCCGCCAAGCGGAGCATCGAAGCGCGTCCCCGCCGAGAAGAGCAGGTGATGCAGGTCCGAGACGTCTGCCACGACGCCGACGTTGAATCGGGTCTCGCCGGTCCCTCCCACCTCGGCGGCGGACGTGTGGAAGATCTCGGCACCCACGGT
>DAIEMM010000159.1 GCA_027349605.1 Anaeromyxobacteraceae bacterium | reverse complement strand
TGCCGACCGCCGTTGCCCTGCCCGACTGAACCCCGGAGAACGCACATGCCCAAGTTCGCAGCCAACCTCTCGATGCTGTTCGACGAGGTGCCCTTCCTCGACCGTTTCGAGCGCGCCGCCAAGGCGGGCTTCCAGGCGGTGGAGTTCCTCTTTCCGTACGCCCACGCGGCGCAGGAGATCCGCCAGCGCCTCGATGCGAACGGGCTCGAGCTGGTGCTGCACAACCTGCCCGCCGGCGACTGGGATGCGGGCGAGCGCGGCATCGCCTGCCATCCGGAGCGGGTCGGCGAGTTCCGCGAGGGCGTGGCGCGCGCGGTCGCGTACGCCACCGCGCTGGGCGTGGGCCAGCTCAACTGCCTGGCCGGCAAGGCGCCGCCGGGCGCCGACGAAGCCACGCTGCACGAGACCTTCGTCGCCAACCTCCGGCACGCCGCCGCCGAGCTGGACAAGGCCGGCCTCAAGCTGCTGATCGAGCCGATCAACACCTACGACATCCCCGGCTTCCACCTGAACCGCACGGCGCAGGCGCTCGCCATCCTCGACGAAGTGGGCGCCGACAACGCCTTCCTGCAGTACGACCTGTACCACGCGCAGCGCATGGAAGGCGAGCTGGCGGCCACGCTGCAGAAGCACCTGCCGCGCATCGCGCACGTGCAGCTCGCCGACAACCCCGGACGCAACGAGCCGGGCAGCGGCGAGATCAACTACGCCTTTTTGTTCGCGCACCTGGACCGCATCGGCTACGCGGGCTGGGTCGGCTGCGAGTACAAGCCGGCCACCACGACCGAGGCCGGCCTGGGCTGGCGCGAACGCCTGACGAGGAGCACGCCATGAACGCTGCCCCGCTCGACCTCGGCTTCATCGGACTCGGCATCATGGGCGCGCCCATGGCAGGGCACCTGCGCGCGGCCGGGCACCGGCTCTTCGTCCATTCCCGTTCCTCCGTGCCCCCCGCCCTCCTGGAGGCCGGGGCCACCGCGTGCGCGAACGGCAAGGAGGTCGCCAGCCGGGCCGACGTCGTCTTCGTCATGGTGCCCGACACCCCGCACGTCGCCGACGTCCTCTTCGGGGAGAACGGCGTGGCCGCCGGGATCACCAGGGGCAAGACGGTGGTGGACATGAGCAGCATCTCGCCCATCGAGACCAAGGTCTTCGCGGGAAAGATGGCGGACCTCGGGTGCGACTACCTGGACGCGCCGGTCTCCGGAGGCCAGGTCGGCGCGAAGAACGCGACGCTCTCGATCATGGTCGGCGGCGACGAGGCCGTGTTCCGGAGGGTGAAGCCCCTCCTCGAGCTGATGGGGAAGAACATCACCCTGGTGGGCGGCGTCGGCGACGGCCAGACCGCCAAGGTGGCGAACCAGATCATCGTGGCGCTCACCATCGAGGCGGTGGCCGAGGGGCTCCTCTTCGCCGCGCGCGCCGGCGCCGACCCGGCGCGGGTCCGCCAGGCGCTGCTGGGCGGCTTCGCGTCGTCGCGCATCCTCGAGGTCCACGGCGAGCGCATGATCAACCGCACCTTCACCCCGGGATTCCGCATCGAGCTGCACCAGAAGGACCTGAACCTGGCGCTCGCCGGCGCGCGCGCCCTCGGCCTGTCGCTGCCCAACACCGCGACCGTCCAGGAGCTCTTCAACTCCTGCGCCGCCCACGGCGGGAAGGGCTGGGACCACTCGGCCCTGGTCCGCGCCCTGGAGAAGCTGGCGAACTTCGAGATCGGGCAGGGCTAGGAGCCCGGGCCGGCGGCAGCATCGCCGTCACCGCTGGATCACCTTGAAGGCGATGGGCGCGGCGTGCCGCTACTTCACCAGGATCCCGGCCTCGACGAGGTTATTCACCAGGGTGGCGGCGAGCGACTTCGCCCCGGACTTCGCGTCCTGGACGTTCATGGTTGTGGAGGCGCTGCTCCAGACCATCTTCCCCGGCTGCGATTGGGCCGAGAAGACGGTGGTCTCGGCCTTCACCCGCGTGTCCTCAGCCATGTAGGCGGGCGTGTAGGCCGTGCCGCCGTAGCCGTACGCGCTGTACCAGGTGCCGTAGCTCGGGGTCACCGGCATGGTGTCCATGGTGGCCGCCATGTAGGTGAGATCGGTCTCCTTCATCAGGCGCTGGACGATGACCAGGTCGACCTCGTTCTCCCGCACGAAGGCGACGGTCTTGTCCTTGTCGGGAGGGTCGTAGCCGAAGACCCCGGTCGCCGTGGCGGAGAGGAACCCCCGGTCGAGCAGGGCCTGGGCGATCGCGTTCTCCAGGACCACCCGGTTCGCGTCGGTGGGGCCGACGCAGACGACGAAGACCCGCTTCACCGGCTGCCCCTCGTACTTGGGGTCGCGCCAGGTCTGGACCATCTTGGTGCCCGTGCACGACGACAGGACCATCAGTGCGACCGCGGGCAGGACGGCGCGGGCGAGCGACCTCATCGGATGCCTTCTTTCTCGAGCCCGTCGGAGCACCCGGTTCGGGAAGCCGCAAGGGGGCGCGAATCCTAGTGCAGGCCTGCTGGGCGGCGCAACCTCGCCGGAGGGGGTGGCCAGGGACCTGAAATTCCGGACCCGGGGTCGCATCATACCCGGAGGGTCGGCGACGCGTAGCCTCACGTGGCGTCGGAAATTCGAGCGATTCGTCGGAACCGCCTGGCCATCCAGGTCGCCCCACCCGGCACGGTGGTTGCTACGGTACCCCCCTCATATGGCCCACATCGACATCGACATCCTGCAGCCCCTCGTCCTCCGCTTCATCGCCGACTCCAGGCTGACGCCGTCGGAGCGGGTGGAGGTCCTCCGCATCGCCCAGGGCTTCGCCTGCAAGGACTCGGCAGCCGCGGCGAACGTGTCTCCGGAGACCATCCGGGCCCGCCGCAAGCGTCTCTACCGCAAGCTCGGGGTGTGTGGCTCGTCCGAGGTCACCGCCGGCCTCCTCGGCCTCACGCTCGGGATGATCGCGGCCGGCGAGCGCCTGGAGGCCCCGCAGCCGTCGCCGGCTCCCTTCGTGCCGTCGCCGGAGCAGGCCCTGCAGGTCGCCCTCTAGGGCGACGGCCGGACCCGCTCCGCCAGGAGCTCCGCCACGTGGCGGGCACGGGTGGACGACCCGGCCAGGTCGAGCCCGCCCCCGATCTGCAGCATGCAGCCGGGGCAGTCCATGGCCACCGTGTCCACGCCCGTGGCGCGGACGTTCTCGAGCTTGCGCGCCAGGATGGGCGCCGAGATCTCCGGGAACTTGAGCGAGTAGCTCCCGCCCATCCCGCAGCAGGAGTCGCTGTCCTTCATCTCCTTGACCTCGTACCCCGCGGCGCCCAGCAACTGCCGTGGGGGCTCGTGGGCCATGAGCTTCCGCTTCAGGTGGCAGGAGTCGTGGTAGGTGACCGCCGGCAGCCCCTGGGCGGCCTCCACGGTGAGGCGGCCCGCGTCGACCAGCTCCTTCACGAGCGAGGAGAAGTCCCGGACCTTGGCGGCCACGGCCTCGGCACGCTCCACCCAGTCGGTGTGCCCCTCGGCCTGGAGGGTCGAGGCGAACTCGTGACGGAGCGCGACCGTGCAGGTCGGGCAGGCGGAGACGATCCAGCGCACGTCCGGATCTTCCAGCGCCTTCACGTTGTCCTTCGCGTTCCGTGCCGCCACGTCGAAGGCGCCGTCGTAGCGGGCCGGAGCGCCGCAGCAGGTCTGCGCCTCGGGGAAGGTCACCTCGACGCCCGCCGTGTTCAGGACCTTCACCACCGACTCGCCGATGCCGGGGTAGGCGAAGTCCACCAGGCAGCCGGCGTAGAAGGCCGCCTTCTCCCTCGCACCGGCGGGCTGGGCGATCGCGCGGAAGCGGTCGCGGAAGGGCACGTCGGCGATGGCGGGGAGGGAGCGATGCTCGGTCATCCCCGAGAAGAAGAAGGGCAGGTGGCGGATCATCCCCTTCTTCGCGAAGGGCTTCTGGGCCTTCGACGCGGCCCGGAGCAGGCCGTGGAAGACGCGGCGGTCGTTCACCATCCGCAGCGCGGCCTTCTGGATGAAGGGGTGGCCCTCCTCCTGCGCCAGCCGCCGGCGCAGCTCGACGATCATGTCCGGGATGTCGATGCGCGTGGGGCAGACCGGGATGCAGGCCCCGCACTGGATGCAGAGCGACTGGATGTCCTTCGACGACTTGAGCGCGTCGAACCAGGCCGCCAGGATGGCGCCGATGCCGCCGGTGTAGACGCCGCCGAAGACGTGGCCGCCGAGGAGCCGGTAGACCGGGCACACGTTGACGCAGGACGCGCAGCGGATGCAGCGGAGCGCCTGCGCGAAGCGCGGGTCACGCGCCATGTGCGTGCGCTGGTTGTCGACCAGGATGACGTGCAGCTGCTTCGGCTGGCCGTCGGCGCCGGGAGCCGGGCCGGTGAACATGGAGACGTAGCTGGTGAGCAGCTGGCCGGTGGCGCTCCGGGGCAGGGCCTTCAGGATGGGCCCCACGTCGGCGAATCGCTCCACCAGCTTCTCCACGCACACCACCGCCACCTGGATGCGGGGGAGGGTCGAGACGAGGCGCGCGTTGCCCTCGTTGGTGACGACCACCAGCGTGCCGGTCTCGGCCACGGCGACGTTCGCGCCGGTGATCCCCATGTCGGCGGCGAGGAACTTCTCCCGCAGCTCCCGCCGGGCCACCGCCACCAGCGAGGGGATGTCGGCCTGGAGCTCCTCCTTCACCTCGCGGGAGAAGATGCCGGCCACCTGCTCCTTCGAGAGGTGGATGGCGGGCATCACCATGTGCGAGGGGCGCTGTCCGGCCAGCTGGACGATCCACTCG
>DAIEMM010000154.1 GCA_027349605.1 Anaeromyxobacteraceae bacterium | reverse complement strand
GCGAGCGGGAGTCGTGCAAGGTTCATCCGCCCAGCGTAATGACGGGGGGGTGGTTGGCAAGCGAAACCGGACATCCCCGGACGGGATGACACGTCGGAGCGAGCCCCCTGCGGGGTGGCGAGCCTATTACCGCGTGGTGGCGCGGATCCCGCGCGGGCGCGTGGCGACCTACGGCCAGGTGGCCCTGCTGGCCGGGAAGCCGCGCTCGGCGCGCCAGGTGGGCTACGCCCTGTCCGCGCTGCTGGGGACCCGTCACATGATCCCCTGGCAGCGGGTGCTGGGAAGCCGGCCGCGGGACATGGCGGCCATCTCCATCCTCGACCCCATGGGCTCGGCGGTGCAGCGGGCGCTGCTGGAGGACGAGGGCGTGGAGGTCGACGGACGCGGGCGCGTGTCGCTGGCGCGCTTCGGCTGGTCGCCGCGCCGGCGGTAGCCCGGCCCGGGCCCGCCTACTCGATGGGGATGGGCCCCACGTCCCAGATCTCCTCGGCGTATTGACGGATGGTTCGGTCGGAGGAGAAGCGTCCGCTGCGGGCCACGTTGAGGATGGCCATGCGGGTCCAGCGCTCGTAGTCGAGCCAGGCCTGGGAGACGCGCTCCTGTGCGGCCACGTAGGCGGCGAAGTCGGCCAGGAGGAGGTAGGCGTCGCCCCCGTGGAGGAGGGAGTCGACCACCGGCTGGAAGAGCCTCGGCTCCTCGGGGTAGAACGTCCCGCCGGCGATGGCGTCGACCACCGCCCTCAGGTCGGGATTGCCGCGGTACCAGTCCCAGGGGTTGTATCCCGCGCGCTTCAGCTCCCGCACCTCGGGCACGGTGAGGCCGAAGAGGAAGAAGTTCTCCGCGCCGACCGCCTCCCGGATCTCCACGTTGGCGCCGTCGAGCGTGCCGATGGTGAGGGCGCCGTTCAGGGCGAACTTCATGTTGCCGGTCCCGGAGGCCTCCTTGCCGGCGGTGGAGATCTGCTCGGAGAGGTCGGCGGCCGGGAAGATCCGCTCGGCGAGCGACACCCGGTAGTTGCGCAGGAAGACCACCTTCATGTGGCTGCTCACCGCCGGGTCGGCGTTCACCACCGCCGCGACCGAGTTGATGAGCTTGATGATCCACTTGGCCATCACGTACCCGGGAGCGGCCTTGCCGGCGAAGATCCAGGTGCGGGGCACCGGCAGGTAGTCGCGGTCGGCCTTCATGCGCAGGTACTGGTGGATCACGTGGAAGACGTCGAGGAGCTGGCGCTTGTACTCGTGGATCCGCTTCACCTGGACGTCGAACATCGACGTGGGGTCCACCTCGATGCCGTTCTCGCGGAGGATGATCTCGGCGAGCCGCTCCTTGTTGTCCCGCTTGATCTCGCGGAACCGGCGCCGGAAGGCGGCGTCGTCCACCACCAGCTCCAGCCGCCGGAGCTCCTCGGCGTCGGTGATCCAGCCCGGCCCGACCACCTCGTTCAGCACCGAGGCCAGCTCCGGGTTGGCCTGGAGGATCCAGCGGCGCGGGGTGACGCCGTTGGTCTTGTTGTTGAACTTCTCCGGCCAGAGCCGGAAGAAATCGTGGAAGAGCTCGTTCTGGAGGAGCTCGGTGTGCAGCGCCGCCACCCCGTTCACCGAGTGGGAGCCCACCACGGCCAGGTTGGCCATGCGCACCTGCTTGGGCATGCCCTCCTCGATGAGGGACATGCGCTCCACCGCCGCCGCGTCGAAGCGCGCGTCGCCCTGGACCTGCGCCAGGAACCGGCCGTTCACCTCGTAGATGATCTCCAGGTGGCGCGGCAGCACCCGCCCGAGCAGGTCGACCGTCCACTTCTCGAGCGCCTCGGGGAGCAGGGTGTGGTTGGTGTACCCGAACACGGTCTGGCAGATGGCCCAGGCCTTCGCCCACTCCAGGCCGTGCTCGTCGAGGAGGATGCGCATCAGCTCGGCGATGGCGATGGCCGGGTGGGTGTCGTTGAGCTGCAGGGCCACCTTGTCGGCGAAGTCGTCGAAGGAGGCGTGCACCTTGAGGTGGCGGGTGACGATGTCGTGCAGCGAGCAGGCCACGAAGAAGTACTGCTGCTGCAGCCGCAGCTCCTTGCCCATCACGGTGAGGTCGTTCGGGTAGAGCACCTTGGAGATGTTCTCGGAGACGTTCTTGTCCTCGACCGCGGCCAGGTAGTCGCCGGCGTTGAAGTCGGCCAGGTCGAACTCGGCCGGGGAGCGGGCCCGCCACAGCCGGAGCGTGTTCACGGTGCGGTTCCGGAAGCCGGCGATGGGCGTGTCGTAGGCCATGCCCAGCACGCGCTTGGAGTCGATCCAGCGCACCCGCTCGCGCCCGTCCGGGCCGGCGTAGCGCTCGGTGCGCCCGAAGAAGGCCACCGGGACCTGGTTCTCCGAGCGTGCGATCTCCCAGGGGTTCCCGAAGCGCAGCCACTCCTCCGGGCGCTCCACCTGCCAGCCGTCGCGGATCTCCTGGTCGAAGATGCCGTACTCGTAGCGGATGCCGTACCCGTAGGCCGGGAGCGCCAGCGTGGCCATGGAGTCGAGGAAGCAGGCGGCCAGCCGTCCCAGGCCGCCGTTCCCCAGGCCGGCGTCGGGCTCCTGCACGAACAGGTCGGAGAGCTCGAGCCCCAGGCCGGCCAGCGCCGCCTTCATGTTGTCGAGCAGGCCGAGGTTGAGGAGGTTGTTCTCGAGGGCCTTGCCCATCAGGAACTCGAGCGAGAGGTAGTAGACCCGCTTGGCGTCGCTCCGGTAGTAGGTCTGCTGGGTCTGCAGCCAGTGGCGCATCATCCGGTCGCGCACCGCGTCGGCCACCGCCTGGTAGCGGTCGAGCGCGGTGGCCGAGTGCTCGTCCTTGCCGATGGAGAACTGCAGGTGGTCGGCGAAGGCGCGGCGCAGCGCGTCCACGTCGGACGCGGTCCGGATGCTCGGGAGGTCGCGGGCGCGCTCCAGCGCCCGGGCCTCCTCGCCCTGCCTGTCGGGGAACTTGCTCGCGGACATCGATCTCCTGGCTCCCGGGACGGTCCGGGAAGGGAGGCATGTTACCGCAGCGGGCCCCCGCGGGGCCGGGGGAATCGAGCTACCTTCGCAGGGCCCCGGCCAGCTCGCCGTAGAGGACGATGGCGCTGCGGATCGCGGCCTGGAAGTCGGCCAGGTCGAGGCTCTCGTTCTCCGAATGGGCGTTCGACTTCGGATCCTCGACCCCGATGAGGAGCGCGGGCACCCCGCCCAGCGCGTTCACGAACGGCTCGACGAAGCCGATGCTCCCGCCGCAACCGATGGCGAGCGGCTCCCGGCCGTAGCCCTTCTGCAGCGCGCGGAAGGCGGCCTCGAAGGCCGGGTGGGACACGTCGGTCTTCCAGGCCGGACCGTGGCTCTGGACGTGGATCTTCACCTCGACGCCCCAGGGGGCGTTCTTCCGCAGCGCCTCCTCGAGCCGCCGCGCGACGTCGGCGGGCTGCATGTCGGGCACGAGCCGGATCCCCACCCGGGCCCAGGCCACGTCGTTCACGATGTTCCGGGCGTCCTTGCGGCTGGAGGCCTGGATCGCATTCACCGAGAGTGCCGGCTGCCACCAGTTGGTCTCGAGCGGGTGGGCGTCGCCCAGCATCTTCACGCCGGGTCGCATGCCGGACTGGCGCCGGAACTCCTCGCGGGAGACCGGGAGCAGCTCGATGGCCCGCCTCTCGGCCGCGGTGAGCGGCCGCACCTGGTCGTAGATGCCCGGGATGGCGATGCGGCCGTCCGCGTCGACCAGCGGAGCGAGCATCTTGGCGAGCGCCATCACCGGGTCGGGGATGGGGCCGCCCCACATTCCGGAGTGGACGCTCTGCTCGAGGGCCCGGACCTCGACCTCCGCCACCACCAGGCCCCGCAGCGCGATGGTCACGCAGGGGACGCCGGCGTCCACGTTGGAGGTGTCGGTGAGGACCACCGCGTCGGCGTCGAGCCGGCCGCGGTACTTCTCGATGAACTGGGGCAGGTGGTCGCTGCCGACCTCCTCCTCCCCCTCGATCACGATCTTGAGGTTCAGCGGGAGCCCGCCGGCCCCGCGGATCCAGGAGTCGGCCGCCGCCGCGTGGACCAGGATGCCGCCCTTGTCGTCGGCGGCGCCCCGTCCGAAGAGGCGCCCGCCCCGCTCGCTGGGCTCGAAGGGGGGCGTGGTCCAGAGCTCCTCGTCGCCCGCGGGCTGGACGTCGTGGTGGGCGTAGAGGAGCACGGTGGGAGCCTGGGGATCGGCCACGTGCTCGCCGAAGACGTAGGGGTGCGCGCCCTCGACCTCGAGGATCTCGACGCGGGTGAAGCCGCGCCGGCGCAGGAGCTCGGCGGTGGCCTCGGCGCTCCTGCGCACCGGCTCGGCCGGGAAGCCCACGAAGGAGACGCTGGGAATGCGGACCAGGGTCTTGAGATCTTCGAGGTAGGTGGCGGCGTGGGTCCTGTAGTGCTCGAGGGCGCGGTCGGTCTCGTGGGCCATGGCGCGCATTTGTAACCCGGCCCGGGGCGCGGCGCCTCGACGAAGTGCGTTCCGGGCGTCACTTCCCGGCGGCGTTCTCCCGGAACTCCTGCCAGGACATCCACCCCGCCTTCGCGAAGCCGCCCACCACGTGCACGTCCTCCACGTTCATGTGCCAGAAGAGGAAATCCCCCAGCTCGGCGAAGGATTTCCCCTCCGGGTGGACGGCCACGTAGCGGTCGCGGGCCTCGGACATCTCGCCACCCGGGACCAGCGTGAGGGTCCCGAGGAGGGCGAGCCGCCCCGACGACTGCGGGTTGCGCACCCCCTCCTCCTGGACGAACAGGGAGGCGCGCGGGTCCGCCCGGAGGTTCCGGGTGTGCTGGGCGAGCTCGGTGAAGAGGAAGACGGGGCGCCCCACCCCGTCGAGCGCGTAGGAGACGAGCGACCCGAGCGGCCAGCCCGGCTTGCGCGCCGACAGGGTGGAGAGGACGCCCGCCCTGCCGGCGGCGAGCAGCTCGAAGGCGCCCGGAGCGAGCTCCGAGGGCGGCGGTCCGGGGATCTTCTCTTCGGCCACGGGGTCCTCCTCCCGGCGCGTGCGGCCGGCTAGTAGCGGTAAGTATCCGGCTTGAAGGGCCCCTTGGGCGAGACCCCGATGTAGGACGCCTGCCGGGGGGTGAGCTTAGTCAGCTTCACGCCGATCTGGTCGAGGTGGAGGCGGGCCACCTTCTCGTCGAGGTGCTTGGGCAGCGTGTAGACCTTCTTCCCGTACCGGTCGCCGCGCTCGGCCAGCTCGATCTGGGCGATGGTCTGGTTGGTGAAGCTGTTCGACATGACGAAGCTGGGGTGGCCGGTGGCGCAGCCCAGGTTGAGGAGCCGCCCCTCGGCGAGGATCAGGACGGCGTGGCCGTCGGGGAAGGTCCACTTGTCGAACTGCGGCTTGATGTTGGTGCGGATCACGCCCGGGAACTTCTTCAGGCCGGCCATGTCGATCTCGTTGTCGAAGTGGCCGATGTTCCCGATGATGGCCCCGTCCTTCATCTTCCGCATGTGGCCGACGGTGATGACGTCGACGTTGCCCGTGGTGGTGACGAAGAGGTCTGCGCGGGGGAGGACGTCCTCGATGCGCAGGACCTGGTAGCCCTCCATGGCTGCCTGGAGCGCGCAGATGGGGTCGATCTCGGTGACCACCACGCGCGCGCCCTGCCCCTTCAGCGCCTGGGCGCACCCCTTTCCCACGTCGCCGTAGCCGCAGACCACCGCCATCTTGCCGGCCAGCATGACGTCGGTGGCGCGGTTGAGCCCGTCGATGAGCGAGTGCCGGCACCCGTAGAGGTTGTCGAACTTCGACTTGGTGACGCTGTCGTTCACGTTGATGGCGGTGAAGAGCAGCTTGCCGGCCCGCTCCATCTCGTAGAGGCGGTGCACGCCGGTGGTGGTCTCCTCGGTCACGCCGCGCAGCTCCTTCGCGACCTTGGTCCAGCGGCTGCGGTCCTTCTTCATCTCGCGCCCGAGCAGGCCGAGGACGACGGCGAACTCCTCCGAGTCGGCGGTGGCCGGCGCGGGCACCTTGCCGGCCGCCTCGAACTCCACCCCCTTGTGGATGAGCAGCGTGGCGTCGCCGCCGTCGTCGACGATCTGGGTGGGGCCCTTGCCGCCCCCGAAGTCGAGCGCGCGCTCGGTGCAGTCCCAGTACTCCTCCAGCGTCTCGCCCTTCCAGGCGAAGACCGGCACGCCCTTCGGCGACGCGGCCGAGCCGCCGGGCCCGGCCACCACCGCCGCGGCGGCGTGGTCCTGGGTCGAGAAGATGTTGCAGGAGGCCCAGCGGACGTCGGCGCCCAGCTCGACCAGGGTCTCGATCAGGACCGCGGTCTGGATGGTCATGTGGAGGGAGCCGGTGATGCGCTGCCCATGGAGGGGCTTCTTCCTCGCGTACTCGCGGCGCACCGACATGAGGCCCGGCATCTCCTTCTCGGCGAGCTCGATCTCCTTGCGCCCCCAGTCGGCCAGGGAGAGGTCCTTCACCAGGTATTCGAACGCGGGGGCGACGCGGAGCTTGCGGGCGGGCTTGGCCATCTTGCGTGTTCCTTCCTTCTCGGGTTGCGGTTCTGGCTAACGGGGTCAGGGGCGCCGCGCACGGGCGAGGAGCAGCGCGGGCCCCTTCGCGGCGGGTTCGGGAGGCAAGGGGCGGCAGGTGGCGTCGTGGAATCCGGCGGCGAGCAGCATCTCGACCACGCGTGCGGGCTCGAAGCCCGGCCAGACCTGGCCGGCGCGGCGGCGGAAGTCCTCGTCGTCGTGCAGGACGGCGTCGACGAGCGCGATGCGGCCGCCCGGGCGGACCACCCGGGCCGCCTCGGAGAGGGCGCGGTCCGGGTCGGCCACCCAGCCCAGCGAGAGGACGAGCAGCGCGGCGTCGCAGGAGGCGTCGTCGAGGGGCAGGTCCTCGAGGGTCCCACGCCGCAGCTCCACGTTGGCGTGGCCGGCGGTGCGCCGGCGGGCGGAGCGGAGCATGTCGGCCGAGCGGTCGACGCCGACCACCCGCGCGACGTCGGGCGCGAGCGCCGCGGTGAGCGCGCCGGTGCCGCAGCCCAGGTCGGCGACGGTCCAGTCGGGGGGCAGGAGCGCGAGCAAGGCCGACGTCCCGAAGCCGGTGCCGTACCACTCGGCACGGAGCCGGTCCCAGTCCCCGGCTGCTCCGGCGAAGAAGTCCTCCCCGCCGCCGCGCCGCTCCCGGAGCCGCCGCTCGAGCCGCAGCTGGTCGTGCTGGAGGGTCGCCCAGCGCTCGCTCTCTCCCCGGGCGACCTTCCAGAGTCGCCGGGCGGCCGGGTCGATGCCCTCCGACATCCGGTAGATCCGGTTGGCGCCGTGCCGCCGCACCTCGATCCAGCCCTGGGAGGAGAGGACCTTGAGGTGCCGGCTCACCGTGGACTGGGGCTGCTGCAGGACCTCGCAGAGCTCGGCCACGCCGAGCTCGTGCCGCTCCAGGACGTGGAGGAGCCGGAGCCTCGTCGGGTCGGCGAGCCCCTCCATCCATCCGAAGAGCCCGTGGGGGCGTGCGGCGGCAGATTCCATTCGTCTATCCGGATGAACGGATTAACACGCGACCCTTCCTGGGTCAACGGGAGGTGGCGTCCGCCCCGCCGGTGGAGTAGGGTTTTCCCCGGACATGCGACGCCGCCAAGCCCTCGCCGCCCTCGCCGGGGTCGCCCTCGCGGCCCTCCTCGCCCTCTGGCTCTGGCGGGGAGGAGCCGAGGGTCCCGGCCCCGCCCCGATCGAGGCGGCCACCGGCCCGGCCCCTCGCGCGGCGCCCGTCGTCGCGGCCGAGTCGGTCCCCCTCCCCTCGGCCGGATCCGTCGAGGCTCCGGCGCCCCGGGGCTCCTTCGAGGGAACCGTCCTCTCCCGGGGAACCGGGGCGGGAATCCCCGGAGCCGAGGTCACCTTCTCCCGCGGCGGCGCGGCCGCGTCGGTCCGCTGTGGCGCGGGCGGGTCGTTCCGCTTCGAGCCCCCGGAGGCCGGG
>DAIEMM010000152.1 GCA_027349605.1 Anaeromyxobacteraceae bacterium | reverse complement strand
GGTCCGCGCCCCCGGCCCGGCCGGCCCGACCGCCTCCCCCTGATCCCCGCGCACCTCCGCGAGCACCTCGAGGAGCTGCCGCTGCAGCCCCGGGTTCGCCGCGCAGATGGTCCCCCCGTGCAGCATGTCGTCACCGCCCGTGAAATCGGCGACGTCCCCTCCCGCCTCCCGCACTAGCAGGATTCCCGGCGCCACGTCCCACGGCTTGAGCCGCGCCTCCCAGAACCCGTCGAACCGCCCGCTCGCCACGTAGGCCAGGTCGAGCGCCGCCGCCCCGAACCTCCGGACCGCCCGCGCCCGCCGGATGTAGGCCCGGAAGAGCCGCAGCAGCGGGTCGGGATTCTCCTGGATGTCGTACGGGAACCCGGTGCAGAGAAGCGCCCGCTTCATCTCCGCCGTCTCCGACACCCGCAGCCGCTCGGCGCCGAGCCACGCCCCCTCCCCGCGCCCGGCGACGTACAGCTCCCCCCGCAGCGGGTCGAGCGTGGCCCCGGCGACGATGCCCTCGCCGTCCGCCACCGCCACGTTCACCGCGAAGTGCGGGACCCCGTGCGCGTAGTTCGTGGTCCCGTCGAGCGGGTCGACGAACCACCGGAGGCCCTCCCCGGCGACGCCCGCCTCCGCCGCCCGCGCCCCCGACTCCTCGGCCAGCACCGCGCTCCCCGGGAATCGCCCCGACAGGAAGGCCAGCAGCGCCTCCTCGCTGGCCCGGTCCGCGTCGGTGACGAGGTCGATGCCGCCCTAGTAGTCGATGGTGCGGTGCGTCCCCCACTTCTCGCGCAGCACCGCGCCCCCTCGCCGGGCCGCCTCCGCACACGCCTCTCGAAGCTCGCCGATCTCCGTCACCAGACCTCCCTGGGCCGCTCCCGCGAACATAGCGCCGGCGACGTCGCGTGCTAAGGTCCCGGCAGGGAGGAAATGGATGAGAACCCTCGCGGTCGCCCGCACCGTCTTCTTCGCGCTCCTGCTCGGCTACGCCCTCTACGCGATGCCCTGGTCCTACATCGTCCTTCCGAAGGAAGGCACCAGCCTGGCCTTGCCGCTCGTCATCGCCGACGTGAAGGCGCTCGCGCTCGCGACCTGGCTCGGCGTGGCCTGGGTCGGCCTCGACGCCTACCTGAGCTTCGTCCTGCTCCGGAAGCAGCGGCAGGCCCCCGCGGGCAAGCCGGAGGCGGCGAAGTAGCCGGTCCTGCCCTTGCTGGGCGTCGGTCCACGGGCGCTCCTCTACCGCCTCCGCTGCCTGCTCAAGCGGCGCGAGGTCGACGTCTGGTACGACCCGGCCTACCGGCTCCCCTTCACCGGGATCGAGTTCTCCGGCCTCGATCCGCGGCGCGCCGATTTCGCCGCCTGGTGGCTGCGCGAGAGCAAGGCCGTCGCCCCCTCCTGGTGGCGCACCCCCCGCCGCGCCTCCTACGCGGAGCTGGCCCGCGTGCACGACGCGGCGCTCCTCGAGTCGATGGCCCGCCCCGAGACGCTCGCCGCGGTCTTCGGCGTCGACCCATCGGACGTCCCCGTCGACGAGGTGATGCGCACCGTCCGCCTCGCCACCGGCGCCACCATCCAGGCCGCCGGGGAGGCGCTGCGCCGCGTCAAGCCCCAGCTCAACCTGCTCGGCGGCTTCCACCACGCCGGCCCCGCCTCGGCCGGGGGCAACTGCCCGGTGAACGACATCGCCGTCGCCATCGCCTCGATCCGGGCCGACGGCTTCGCCGGAAGGGTCTCCGTGCTCGACCTCGACGCCCACCCTCCCGACGGCATCGCCGCCTGCCTCGCCACCGACCCGGACCACTGGATCGGCTCCCTCTCCGGCTACGACTGGGGCCCGCTCCCGGGCGTCGACGAGACCCTCCTTCCAGAGGGTTCCGGGAACGTCCCGTACATGGAGGCGCTGCACGCGCTCCTCGGGCGCATGCCCCCGTCCGGGCTGGTCTTCGTCATCGCCGGCGGCGACGTGCTGCGCGGCGACCGGCTGGGAAGGCTCGACGTCACCCTCACCGGCACCCGCCTGCGAAACGTGGCCGTGGCCGCCCACCTCGAGGGCGTACCCTCGGTGTGGCTTCCGGGCGGCGGATACAGCAAGAACGCCTGGAAGGCGCTGGCCGGCGTGGGCATCGCCCTCTCCACCGGCTCGCTCGATCCCATCCCCGAGGACTACGACCCCATCGGCCAGCACTTCGCCGGAATCGCGGCCCAGCTGTCGAAGCACAGCCTCTCCGTCTCCGACGAGCTCAGCGCCGACGACATGGCCGAGTCGCTCGGCCTGCGCCCCAGCCGCCAGAAGCTCCTCCTCGGCTTCTACACCGAGGCCGGGATCGAGTTCGCCCTGCAGCGCTTCGGCATCCTCGACCAGCTCCGGCGGCTCGGCTACGACAACTTCCGGGTCGAGTTCGGCCGCCAGGACCCAGGCGACCGCATCCGCGTCTACGGCTTCTCGGACGGCAAGGAGGAGGTCCTCGTCGAGCTGGTGCTCGAGCGCAAGCGCGTGGCCGGGCACCCGGTGCTGTACGTCCACTGGCTCTCGCTGCGGCACCCGCGCGCCCAGTTCAGCCTGCTCCGCCCGCGGCTGCCGGGCCAGGAGGTGCCCGGGCTGGGGCTCGCCCGCGAGATGGGCGAGATGCTCGCCCTCATGGCGCTCCGCCTCCAGCTCACCGGCGTGGTCTACCGGCCGGCCCACTTCCACACCGCCTACGCCGGGCGCCACCACTTCTCCTTCGTGGACGCGGCCCGCCACGGCCGCTTCGAGGCCCTGATCCGGGACCTCGGGGACATGCCGCTGCTCGACGCCACCCGCGCCGTCGACGAAGGGCGCGTCTTCCTAGACGGCAAGCCGTACGCCTGGGAGGCGGACGAGTTCGTGCTCTGGCTCCGCGAGCACCCCGAGGAACGGGGTGAGGTGGCCCTGGAGCGGCAGCGGGCCCACTTCACGGTCGTGTAAACGCCGGCTGTCACCGGACCCCGCGACAACGACCTGTCCAAATCCGATCGGTTGCGGTATTCGATCGGGTCGAGCGCGCCCCGTCCGGGTGGCGGGATGCGCTTC
>DAIEMM010000146.1 GCA_027349605.1 Anaeromyxobacteraceae bacterium | reverse complement strand
ATCATGGCCATCCTCTTCGCCCACGAGATGGGGCACTACCTCCTCGCCCGGGCCTGGCGGGTCGACACGACCTTCCCCTTCTTCCTCCCCATCTACATCCCGGGGTCGCTGAACTTCGGGACGCTGGGCGCGCTCATCCGGCTGCGCTCCCAGCTCCCGTCCCGCGACGCCGTTCTCGACATCGGCGCGGCCGGCCCCATCTCCGGCGCGCTGGTGGCGATCCCGCTCTACGCCTGGGGGCTCGCCCACTCCAAGGTGCACGCGGTGGGGGCGCTCGCCGCCTCGGGGCCCGACTCCCTCTGGGGAATGTTCCAGGCCTGGCTGCAGGGGGAGCCGCTCGCCGGCGGAGGGAGCGCGGTGGTCTTCGGCGACAGCCTCGTCACCGCGGGGGTGCAGTGGCTCGTGCTGGGGAACCTCCCGCCCGGCCACGACGTGATCGTCCACCCGGTGGCGCTGGCGGCCTGGCTCGGCCTCTTCGTCACCACGCTGAACCTCATCCCCCTCGGACAGCTCGACGGCGGTCACGTGACCTACGCCTGGCTGGGGGAGCGGCGCGCGCTCTGGGTCTCGCGCCTGGTCTCGGCGGGGCTCTTCCTCGCCGGGGTCTTCGTCTCCTTCAACTGGTTCGTCTGGTTCCTCCTCACCCGGGCGGTCATCGGGCTCCGCCATCCTCCGGCCGTGGTCGACGCCCCCATCGGGCCCGGGCGGCGCGCCGTGGCCATCCTCTCCCTGGCCCTCTTCCTCGGGACCTTCGTCCCGGTGCCCTTCCGCCTGTGACCGACGAGACCCCGTCCGCCGCCGGACCGGCCGATCCCGGGGAGGCCCAGGCCTGGGCGGACCTGCGCGCCCGGTGGGACGACCCGCAGGCCCACCGCGCCTTCCTGGCCCGCTTCGGCGACCTCGAGGCCCTGGCCCGCGCCGGCGCCCGCTACCGCGCCGTGCTCGAGAGCACGCCGGACGACCCCATGGCCTCCGCCGGACGGGACGAGGTGCTGCGGAAGGCCACCGTCCTCGGCCTGGCCGCCGTGCCGCGCACCGTCCCCCCCGCGCCCGTGTCCCCCTGGGTGAAGCGCGGCATCCTCGCCACCCTGGCCGTCCTCGGGTTGGGCCTGGCCGCCTGGGCCGCCCTGGCGTTCCTGCGCTCCGGCGCGGTGCGCTGATGCCGGTGTCGGCCCCGAGCGCCCTCGAGGCCGTGCTCGCCCCGGGCGGAAGCCTGGAGCGCGCGCTCCCGGGCTACGAGCCCCGCCCCGACCAGCTCCGCATGGCCGCCTCGGTCGCCGACGCGCTGGCCCGCCGCCGCTACCTCGTCGCCGAGGCCGGCACGGGAACGGGGAAGACCCTCGCCTACCTCCTCCCGGCGGTCCAGTCGGGGAGGCGGGTGGTCATCTCCACCGCCACGCGCACGCTGCAGGAGCAGATCTGGTTCCGCGACATCCCGCTGCTCCGCGACCGCTGCGGCGTCGAGATCTCGGCGGCCTACCTCAAGGGGCGGGCCAACTACTACTGCCTGGCGCGCGGCGAGGAGTTCGAGCGCCACCCCACCTTCCCCACGCGGGAGGAGGCGGCGCTCTGGCCGCGCATCCGGGAGTGGGCGCGCACCACCGACACCGGCGATCGCAGCGAGATCGACCTGCCCGACTCCTACCTGGCCTGGAAGGACCTCTCCGCCACCGGCGAGACCTGCGTCGGCAAGGAGTGCCTGGCCTACGACGACTGCTTCGTGCAGCAGGCCAGGGCCCGCGCCGCCTCCGCTGACGTGGTGCTGGTGAACCACCACCTCTTCTTCGCCGACCTGGCCATGCGGACGTCGCGGGCCGGCGTGGAGGTGCTGCCACCCTACGAGGCGGTGATCTTCGACGAGGCCCACGCCATCGAGGACGTGGCCACCGAGTACTTCGGGCTCCAGGTCTCCTCCTACCGGGTGGAGGAGCTGTCCCGCGACGCGCAGCGGGCCGTGGGGGACCGGCCCGACCTGGCCTCCATGCTGAAGCGAACCACCGGCGAGCTGGCGAAGGCCGGGGAGCGCTTCTTCGGCTCGGTGGCCCGCGCCCTCTCGGCGAGCGCCGGGCGGGCCGAGCCTTCCCGGAAGGGACGGCGCTCCGAGGAGGAGAACCTGCGCGGAACGCTCGTCCCGTCCATGCTCGCGCCGCTCTCCGCCGAGCAGGAGCGGCTCGACCGCGCGCTCGAGGAGCTGCGTTCCGAGCTCGCCGACGCCGACGCGCCGGCCCTCCTCCAGATCGCCCGCCGGGCCGCCGAGCTGCGGGTCGAGCTGGCGGCGGTCACGGCCATGAAGGAGCCCTCGCGGGTGTTCTTCGCCGAGGTTCGCGGCCGCGGGGTCTTCCTGCGGGCCGCCCCCATCGACGTGGCCGAGGAGCTCGTGACGCGCCTCTACCGGAACGTCGACACCGCCATCTTCACCAGCGCCACCCTGGCCATCCAGGGGCGCTTCGACTACTTCCGGCACCAGGTCGGGCTGCGACCCGACCTGGACGTCGACGAGAGGGTCTTCCCGGGCCCCTTCGACTACGCCACCCAGGCCGCGCTGGTGGCGCCGGCAGGGCTCCCCGACCCGAACCAGCCCGGCTTCGTGGCCGCCGCGGCGAAGGCGGTCCGCGAGCTCACCCAGGTCACCGGCGGGCGCGCCTTCGTGCTCTGCACCTCGGTCCGGAACATGCTGGCCTTCCGGGAAGCGCTCTCCGACCTGCCCTGGCAGCTCCTGCTCCAGGGCGAGCGTCCCAAGCACCGGCTGCTCGAGTCCTTTCGCGAGCGCCCCTCGGTGCTCTTCGCCACCCAGAGCTTCTGGGAGGGGGTCGACGTGCCGGGGGCGGCCCTCTCGCTCGTGGTGATCGACCGGCTCCCGTTCGCCCCGCCGGGCGACCCGGTGGTGGCGGCCCGCGTGAAGGCGCTCGCCGAGCGAGGCGGCGACGCCTTCTCCGAGCTTCAGGTCCCGGCGGCGGCCCTGCAGCTCCGGCAGGGCTTCGGCCGGCTGGTCCGGTCGCGCGCCGACCGGGGAATCGTGGCCGTCCTCGACCCCCGCCTCACCACCCGGGGCTACGGACGTGCGTTCCTTTCGTCCCTGCCCCCGAGCCCGCTCCTGCGCTCGATCGAAGAGGCGCGGCGCTGGTGGGAAGGCACCGGAGGCTGAGCGAGCCACCACGATGGGGGGGCGGCGGGTGGAACCTCTCCCGGGATTGCGCTAGCTTCCCTGTTGCGGGGG
>DAIEMM010000132.1 GCA_027349605.1 Anaeromyxobacteraceae bacterium | reverse complement strand
CCCGTCCTTGCGGTCGATCACCGCGTACACGGCGAGGGGCTTGCGGCCGTTCGGGCCGCCGTTCGCTTCGGTCATGGTCGGTTCTCCCTTGCTGCGGGTTCGCAGGGCAGGGGAGCAACCGGCGTGCCCGCGCCAGGGGTGCGCGATCACGTGGAGGAGCCTTCGCGCCGGCGTACGGGACGCGGACGGCGGTGCGGCGAACGGTCCGTCGCCGAGGGGGCGCCCGAGGAGTCTAGTTCACGCCGGGGCGAGGGAAGTGGGGCGACGGGGTCGCGTCCACCGTCCCGAAGAGCGTCTCGTACCGCCCCAGGTTCTCCTGCATGGCGAGGAGCAGGCGCTTCATGTGGCGGGGCGTGAGGATGGCCCGGGCCCGCACCGTGGCCTTGGGCGCCTCGGGGTGGAGGTAGAGCAGGTCGAGGGTGAACTCGCTGTCGGTGTGGTTCACCATGGCGAAGTTCACGAAGACCCCGTTGGCGGTGGCCGGGTCGATCTCGATCTGCACCTGGACCTGCTGCTGGGCGGGGGCGGGCGCGACGGGCTTGTCGGACATGGCCAAAGCCTACCTCGGAAAGGGCCGTGCCGGGCGTCCCGCCGGCGTGCTAAGGGTCCGGCGTGGCGGCGCGCAAGACACGGCGGGGCGACCCGGGCCCGTTCGATCTCCCCGGACGCCCGGGAGGCGCCGACGCGGCCCTCCTCCTCCACGGCCTCACCGGCACGCCCTTCGAGCTCCGCCCGGTGGCCGACCGGCTGGCCCGCGCCGGGGTCCGCTGCCTCGCCCCCGTCCTCCCCGGCCACGAGAGCCCCGGCGCGCTCGCCGGCTCCTCCTGGCTCGACTGGGTGGGCGGGGCACGGGACGCGCTCGCCGCGCTGGGGAGCACCCGCCGCACGCTGGTGGTGGGCTCGTCCATGGGCGCGCTCGTCGCCTGCGCGCTGGCCGCGGAGAGCCCGGGGAAGGTGGACGGCCTCGCCCTGCTCGCCCCGGCGCTCGAGCTGCAGCCGCTCGGGAAGCTGGCCGCCTGGCTCGCCCGCGCCACCCCGGTGGCCCGGTTCCTCCCGCAGATCCCCAAGGGCGGCGGCTCCGACGTGGGCGACCCGGAGGCCCGGGCCCAGAACCCCTGCATGCCGACGGTCCCGTTCCGCGCCGTGGGGGAGCTCGTCGCCCTCCAGCAGCACGTGGACGCGCTGCTTCCGCGGGTGCGCTGCCCCTCGCTCGTCGTCGCCGGCGCCCAGGACGGCACGGTCACGGTGGCCGGGGCGCGGCGCATGGCCGGCCGCCTGGGCGGCGGGGCCCGCTTCGTCGTGCTCCCCCGCAGCCGGCACCTCGTCGGCATCGACGTCGAGCGCGACCGCGTGGCCGCCGACGTGGCCGCCTTCTTCGACTCCATCCCCGCGCGGCAACCCAGGAGGTGACGCATGGCTAAGGTCGTCGTGGCCGTCGACCAGGGCACCACCGGCACCACGGTGCTGGTCCTCGACAAGAAGCTCTCGGTGAAGGCCAAGGTCACGAGCGAGTTCCCCCAGCACTTCCCGAAGCCGGGCTGGGTCGAGCACGACCTCGAGGAGATCTGGGACTCCACCGTCTCCACGCTGCGCCGCGCGCTCGTCCGCGCCGGGGTCTCCGGGCGCGACGTGGCCGCCGTGGGCATCACCAACCAGCGGGAGACGGTGGCGCTCTGGAGCCGGCGCAGCGACGCCCCGCTCCACCGGGCCATCGTCTGGCAGGACCGGCGCACCGCCATCGACTGCGCGCGCCTCAAGGAGGCGGGGCGCGAGCCCTGGATCCGCGAGCGCACCGGCCTCGTGCTCGACCCCTACTTCTCGGCCACCAAGCTCCGCTGGCTCCTCGACCACGTGAAGGGCGCGCACGCGCGGGCGGCGAAGGGGGAGCTGGCCTTCGGGACCATCGACACCTTCCTCGCCTGGAGGCTCACCGGCGGGAAGGCCCACGTCACCGACCCGTCGAACGCCAGCCGCACGCTGCTCATGAACCTGCGCACCCTGATGTGGGACCCGGAGCTCCTCGACCTCTTCGGGATCCCGGCCGGGGTGCTCCCCGAGATCCGCATGAGCTCGGAGGTCTACGGGGTGACGAAGGGGCTGCGCGTGCTCCCCGACGGCGTCCCGGTGGCGGGCATCGCCGGCGACCAGCAGGCCGCCCTGTTCGGCCAGGCCTGCTTCGCGCCCGGGGACGCCAAGATCACCTACGGCACCGGCGCCTTCGTGCTCACCAACACCGGGCCCGAGCCGGTGGCCTCGAGGTTCGGCCTCCTCTCCACCGTGGCCTGGGCGATCCCCGGCGAGGTGGCCTACGCGCTCGAGGGCTCCGCCTTCATCGCCGGCGCGGCGGTGCAGTGGCTGCGCGACGGGCTCGGCATCATCCGGTCGGCGAAGGAGGTCGAGGCGCTGGCCCGCAGCGTCCCCGACACGGGCGGGGTGGTCTTCGTGCCGGCGCTCACCGGCCTGGGCGCGCCCCACTGGCGGGCCGACGCCCGCGGCGTCATCGCCGGGATCGACCGGGGCACCCGCGCCGGCCACATCGCGCGGGCGGCCCTGGAGGGCATCGCGCTCGAGGTCTTCGATCTGGTGGCGGCGATGCGGCAGGAGGTCCCGCACCGCCCGTCCGCCGCCAAGGTGGACGGCGGCGCGTGCAAGAACGACCTGCTCATGCAGCTGCAGGCCGACCTGCTCGAGACCCCGGTCATCCGCCCGAGGATGGTGGAGACCACCGCGCTCGGCGCCGCCTTCCTGGCGGGGCTGACGGTGGGCTACTGGAAGTCGCGCGACGAGATCGGCAAGGCCTGGAAGATCGACCGCAAGTTCACGCCCAGGATGGGCGGGGCGGCCCGCGACCGGATGCACGCGCGGTGGAAGTGGGCGCTCGAGCGGGCCTAGAGCAGCCTCTCCAGCGCCTCCTCGACCGTCTCCACGCCGAGGACCTCCATGCCGGGCGGTGCGTCCACGTGCCGGGCGTTCCCGGTGGGGATCACCGCGCGCCGGAACCCGAGCCGAGCCGCCTCGGACAGCCGGGCCTCGGCCTGCGCCACCGCCCGCACCTCCCCGGCCAGGCCCACCTCGCCCAGCAGGAGCGTGCGCGCCTCGATCACCCTGTCGCGGAAGGACGAGGCCAGCGCCGCCACCGTGGCCAGGTCGGCGGCAGGGTCCTCCAGCGTCATGCCGCCCGCCACGTTCACGAAGAGGTCGCAGCCCAGGATGTCGAGCCCGACCTTCTTCTCGAGCACGGCGGCGAGCAGCGCCACCCGCGACGGATCGAGCCCCAGCGCCGTGCGGCGCGGCGTGCCGAACCCCGTGGGGGCCACCAGCGCCTGCACCTCCACGAGGAGCGTGCGGGTCCCCGACAGCGCCGCGGTGACCGCGCTCCCGGCCGCGTCCTGCGGGCGCTCGGCCAGGAACAGCGCCGACGGGTTCGCCACCTCGGCCAGGCCGCGGGACTTCATCTCGAATACGCCGATCTCGCTGGCCGATCCGAAGCGGTTCTTGTGGGCGCGCAGCACGCGGTACGGATGGGCGCCGCCCCCCTCGAAGTAGAGCACCGTGTCCACGATGTGCTCGAGCACCCGGGGGCCCGCGATGGAGCCGTCCTTGGTGACGTGCCCGACGAGGAACACCGGCGTCTCGGAGGTCTTGGCGTAGCCCATGAGGCGGGCCGCCACCTCCCGGATCTGCGTGACCGTGCCCGGCGCGGAGGAGAGGTCGGGGAGGTACTGGGTCTGGATGGAGTCGACGGCCAGGATGGCCGGCTCGAGCTGCGCCGAGACCTGGAGGACGCGGGAGGCGTCGGTCTCGGCGAGGAGGTGGAGGTTCGAGGCGTCCACCCCCAGCCGGTCGGCGCGGAGCTTCACCTGGCGTGCGGATTCCTCGCCCGAGACGTAGAGGACGGGCCGGTCCCGGAGCTGCTTCGCCAGCCGGTCGAGCGCGGTGAGGAGGAGCGTGCTTTTCCCGATGCCCGGGTCGCCGCCGAGGAGCACCAGCATGCCGGGGACCACCCCCCCGCCGAGGACCCGGTCGAGCTCGCCGATGCCGGTCTTGAACCGTTCCTCCTCGCTCGCCACCACCTCCATGAGCGGCACGGGCCTCGCCGCCCCGGAGGCCGAAGGTCCGCGGGCCGGCCCCCGCGGCGCCTCGACGACCTCCTCGTGCAGGGTGTTCCAGCGGTGGCAGGAGGGGCACTGGCCGAGCCACTTCGGGGAGGAATGGCCACACTCGGCGCAGGCATAGATGGTTTTCTGCTTGGGGGCGGCGCGGGCCATGGTGGGACCTTGCCATGCAGGGCTGACGCCAGGTCAGCGCCAGCTTCATGTGGCGCAAGCTTCGGGAGGCACGGCCATGAACGCACCTCGAGCCCGGGACGTCGGCACCGCCGCAGTCTACTTCACGGACCGTCCGCCCCTCGGACCGCTCGGCCAAATGGGGCGCAAGCGAACGCCGTATTGACAGGTTCTCGTGATGTTCGCGTCGAGCGATGCGGCCCCCGCAGGAATGCCCTCGTCGCTTCCTCGGCGCCCCGTGCACGCGCTCCCGGAATTCCTGGCTGGGTTCGAGATCTCGCTGCGAGACGACGCGACGGCGGCGAATCTCGTGCGACTGGGGAGAGTCGAAAATCGCGTGAGAAGGTATCTCCATGAACGACACGACACTTCTCGCGGCCCGCGCCTTCCACTCCCGGCTCACCGACCTTCTCGGCGTCGAGTTCGCCTCTCTCGGCGCGTTCCTCGAGGCACTCGCCGAGTTCGACCGGCGCAAGCTCTTCCGCGACCTCGGCCACGCCAATCTTTTCGCTTACCTCCACGAGGGGCTCCGGCTCTCCCGCTCGGCCGCCCACCACCGCCGTGCCGCCGCCTGGCTCGTTCAGAAGTTCCCCGAGGTCCTGGAGCCGATCCGGGACGGGAAGTTGTGCTTCACCACCGCGGCCGTCCTCGCCTCGGTCATGACGGAGGAGAACTCGCGCGAGGTTCTTCCCCGGTTCTACGGACTCTCGAAGCTGGAGGCGCTGGAGCTGGCGGCGGAACTGAAGCCCCGGAACGTGGTGCCGGCGAGGACGGTGGTGACCCGGGTGGAGGCGGCCGCGCCGGTCGAGTCGGTTCGGCCGGTGGGGCAGGTCGATCGGGTGGACCCGCCTGCCCCGGCGCCTGGTCCTGGGACCGATGCTCCGCGAGTTCGCCCAGGCGAATCTTGGGCGACGCGGACGGTGGTGGAGCCGATGACCGCAACCGAGAGCCGGATGCACCTCACGGTGTCCCGGGAGTTCCTGGCGCTGCTCAAGAAGGCGAGGGCGGGAGAATCGCACCGAAATCCCGGCGCGTCCGACGAGGAGGTGCTCACGGAGGCGCTGGAACTGCTCATCGAGAAGCAGCGCAAGCGGAAGGCCTGCGTCCCGGCGAGGGTGAAGCGCGAGGTCCTCACGCGGGACGAGGGAAAATGCCAGTGGAAGCTGGTAGATGGCGGCATTTGCGGTGCGACGGTGCGGCTCCAGATCGATCACATGGTGCCGCGGGGAAAGGGTGGGCCGTCCACGGTGGAGAACTGCCGGGCCCTCTGCCAGGCGCATAATCTGGAATCCGCGCGCCGGGCCTTCGGCGACGCGCACATGGATCTATTCACTCGGGGCAACAAGGCGGGGGACGCCCCGGTGGCCAGGGAGGCTGTCGCGGGATACGGGCCGCCTCTCCCTCTCACGCACCGCGCCTCATTCCTCGTAAACCCATTTACCTCCCCGGGTTGACGACGCCCCCCCGGCGGGTATCCTCCCGCCCCATGTGCGAGACCCGCGCCGCGCTCCCCCCCGGAATCGAGCCCATCTCCGCCGAGGAGGCCCGCCGCCTCATCCGGCTCACCTCCGGCCCCGAATTCGAGGCCATGCTCGACCGCGCCGCCGCCGTCCGCCACGCCGTCCACGGCGACGAGGTGAGCCTGTGCGGCATCACCAACGCCAAGTCGGGCTCCTGCCCCGAGGACTGCGGCTTCTGCTCCCAGTCGGCCCACTTCAAGGACGCCGACGCCCCGACCTACGCGCTCCTCTCCGCCCGCGAGATCGTCGAGCAGGCCAAGGCCGCCGAGGCCGCCGGGGCCCGCGAGTTCTCCATCGTCTGCAGCGGCACGCGCATCTCCAAGGAGGAGGAGCTCTCGGTCATCGAGGAGGCCATCCGGCTCATCAAGGCCGAGACCACCGTGGAGCCCTGCGCCTCGCTCGGCCTCATGCGCGAGCCGGACATCGCGCGGCTCCAGGCGGCCGGGCTCATGCACCTGCACCACAACCTCGAGACCGCCCCCAGCCACTTCGGCAACGTCTGCACCACCCACACCTTCCAGGAGCAGATCGACACCGTCCGCACCGCCAAGGGGATGGGGCTCAAGCTCTGCACCGGCGGCATCCTCGGCATGGGCGAGTCGCCCGAGCAGCGGGTCGAGCTCGCCGAGGTCCTGCGCGACCTCGACGTGGACTGCGTGCCCGTGAACTTCCTCAACCCGCGTCCGGGCACGCCCATGGGGCACCTCAAGGCCATCACCGCCGAGGAGTGCCTGGCCGCCGTGGCCGTCTTCCGCCTCATGATGCCCACCGCGCACATCTTCGTGATGGGTGGACGGGAAGTGAACCTGGGCGGGCGCCAGGACGACATCTTCCGCGCCGGCGCCAACGGGACCATGGTGGGCAACTACCTCACCAGCGCGGGCCGGACCCCCGAGCAGGTGATCGAGATGATCACCGGCCAGGGCATGAGCGTGCGCCCCACTCCCGACCCCGAGCACTGGGCCTTCCACGGGGAGGCGCCCGCCGAGACCCGCTGGAACCGGCGGGTCACCGAGCCGGGACGCCGCGCGCTCCGGGTCGTCCGCGGATAGCCGGCGTGCCCGGTCCCGCACTCGGCTGGATCCCCGGGGAGCTCGCCGCCCTGGAGGCGAAGGGGCTGCGCCGTGGGCTCGAGCCCATCACCGGCGCGCAGGGGCCCGTGGTCTCGATCGGCGGCCGCGAGCTCGTGAACCTCTGCTCGAACGACTACCTGGGGCTGGCGGCCGATCCACGCCTCCGGCAAGCCGCCGCGGCGGCCGCCGGGCGTCTCGGGGCCGGGGCAGGGGCGGCGCGGCTCGTCGTCGGAGACCTCGAGCTGCATCACGAGCTGGAGGCGCGCCTGGCGCGGATGAAGGGCACCGGGTCCGCGCTCCTCTTCTCCACCGGGTACCACGTGAACGCCGGCGTTCCCGGGGCGCTCGTCGGGCCGGGCGACGCCGTCTTCTCCGACGCGTGGAACCACGCGTCGATCATCGACGGCTGCCGCCTCTCCCGCGCCGGGGTCCACGTCTACCGGCACCGGGACGTGGAAGGGCTCTCCGCGCTGCTCGCCGCCTCGCGGGCGCGCCGGAGGCTCGTGGTCACCGACGCCGTCTTCGGCATGGACGGCGACGCGGCGCCGCTCCGGGAGATCGTGGAAGCCTGCGAGCGGCACGGCGCCATGCTCTACCTGGACGAGGCCCATTCCACCGGCGTCCTCGGGCCCACCGGGGCCGGGCTCGCCGAGGCGCTCGGGGTCACCGGGCGGGTGGACGTGCTCATGGGGACCCTGGGCAAGGCGCTCGGCAGCTTCGGCGCCTTCGTGGCCGGCTCGAGCGAGCTGACCGGCTGGCTCGTCTCCCGGGCCCGCACCTTCGTCTTCACCACCGCGCTCCCGCCGTCGGCGTGCGCAGCGGCCCTCGCGGCGCTGGACGTGCTCGAGGGAGAGCCGGAGCGCCGGACGCGGCTCGGCGCGCTCTCCGCCCGCATGAAGGGCGGCCTCGAGGCCCTGGGGTTCCCGATGGAGGGCGTGGTCGCGCCCATCTTCCCGGTGGTGCTGGGAGAGGAGGCCCGCGCGCTCGAGGCCTCCCGGCGGCTCCGGGAGCAGGGCTTCCACGTGAAGGCCATCCGCCCGCCCACCGTGCCCCGCGGCACGAGCCGGCTGCGCGTCTCCCTCACGGCCAGTCACACGGCCGCGCAGGTGGACGGCTTCCTCTCGGCCCTCCGGGACGTCGTCTAGCGCAGCCCCGCGAGCAGCCGCTCCACGTCCATCACCGACTCGTGCTCGGCGCCCCGGACCAGGACCCGGCGGCGCCCGAGGGCGAGGTCGCGCCAGGCCACGGCGTCGTGCCATCCCAGGACCACCTCGCCGGCGAGGCGAGGGCCGTCGCCGTCCTCCCGGACCCGCAGGATGGACAGCATCCCGTCGAGCTGCTGCCGCGTCCGGGGGCGGAAGAGGAGCTCCACCGCCGAGCGGGAGGTCAGGTACGGCTCGCCGGTGAGGTGTTGCCAGGCCAGCGCTCCGAAGACGAAGAGGGGAACCTTCACGCCGGCCGCGGCCCGGTCCAGGGAGGCGAGCGGCGCGCGCCATCCGGGAGGCGCGCCGGCGATGGCCTCGGTGAGGGAGAGCGGCGGGGCGGTCCGGGAGATGCCCTTGCGCCCCACGGTGAAGCGGAGGGTGGCGAGCCAGCGCGCGGCGGGCAGGGTGACGGAGAGGGGGACGCCGGCCGGATCCCCGGCCGGGTCGCCGGGCAGCCGCCGGCAGATCATGGCCGGACGGCCGCGGGAGAACCAGTCGGCGAGCGTCGCCCGGGCTTCCGCGGAGAGGACCGAGCTCGCGTGCGCGGCCCAGGAGGGCGACAGCCAGGCGCGGTGGTGACGGACCGGCCTTCCATGGATCTCCGCAAGCACGCCCGAGAGATACCCTACCGGACAGGTCCATGGCCAATCCGGCCTACACCCGGTCGACCTGGTACCCCAGCTCGCGCAGCGCTCCCAGGATCTCGGCGACGTGCTCGGGCCCGCGCGTCTCCAGCGTGAGCAGGAGCGTGGTGTCCCCGAACTTCTCGGAGAAGGCCCGGGAGTGGTGCACCTCGATGACGTTGGCGCGCAGCCCGGAGATGATCCCGGAGACGATGGTCAGCTGGCCCGGCTTGTCGAGCAGCCGGATGTTGATGCGCACCAGCCGGCCGTCCTTCACGAGCCCGCGCTCGATGACCCGGGCCACCACGTTCACGTCGATGTTGCCCCCGGAGATGACCGAGCAGACCCGCTTGCCCTCCAGCCGGGGCAGCTTGTGGTGCATGAGCGCCGCCACCGACACCGCGCCGGCCCCCTCGGCCACCGTCTTCTCCTTCTCGAGGAGGTAGAGGATGGCGCTCGCGATCTCCTCCTCGGTGACGGTCACGATGTCGTCCACCAGCGACTGCACGTGCTCGAAGGTGATCTCGCCGGCCCGCTTCACGGCGATGCCGTCGGCCAGCGTGGACGCGGCGTCGAGGGTCACCAGCTCGCCGGCCTCCACAGCGGCCTGCATGCAGGCCAGCGCCTCGGCCTCCACCCCGATCACCTTCACGTGGGGTGCGAGGGCCTTCACGGCCACGGCCACCCCGGAGACCAGCCCGCCGCCTCCCACCGGCACCAGCACCGCGTCGAGCCCGGGGACCTGCTCCACGACCTCCAGCCCCAGCGTCCCCTGGCCGGCGATGACGAGCTCGTCGTCGAAGGGGTGGACGAAGGTGAGCCCCTCCTCCCGCTCCAGACGGCGCGCCTCGGAGTAGGCCTCGTCGTAGCTCGCGCCGGAGAGGACCACCCGGGCCCCGTGGCCGCGGGTGTTGGCCACCTTCATGATGGGGGTGGTCTCCGGCATGACGATGGTGGCCGCGATCCCCAGCCTCCCGGCGTGGTAGGCCACCGCCTGGGCGTGGTTCCCGGCCGACGCGGCGATGAGGCCGCGTGCCCGCTCCGCTTCACCCAGGGTGAGAAGCTTGTTGAGGGCGCCGCGCTCCTTGTAGGCGCCCGTCATCTGGAGGTTGTCGAGCTTGAGGAACGCCTGCGTCCCCGAGACCCGGGAGAGGGTCTCGGTGCGGGCGCAGGGCGACAGGTAGAGGGCGTCGCGGACGCGTTCCCGCGCCGCCAGGACGTCTTTCAGCGTGACCACGGAGCCGAAACTACCGGCTCGAGAGGCGCCGCGCCAGTTCCACCCGGTTTCGCACGCCCAGCTTGTCGAAGATGGTCTTCAGGTGGCTCTT
>DAIEMM010000117.1 GCA_027349605.1 Anaeromyxobacteraceae bacterium | reverse complement strand
GGCTCCTGCTCGTCGCCTACCTCCGCTTCGTCGGCAGGCAGGTGCTCATCGTGCTGCTCCTGCTCGGCCTCGTGGTGGTGGACGTCATCGCCTACCTGCGCTTCGAGTGGCTGCTCACCTTCCTCACCGCCGGCTTCGTGGTGCAGAACTCCTCCCGGCAGGGGGAGAAGCTGCTCCACGCCATCGAGCACACCGGCGAGGTGGTCTACGTGATCTTCTTCGCCACGGCCGGCGCCCACCTCGACCTGCCCCTGCTCCGGACCCTGTGGCCGGCCGCGCTGCTCTTCTTCGCGGTTCGCACCGTCACCGCCCTGGTGGGAGCGCGCCTCTCGGGCAGGCTCGCGGGCGATCCGCCCGGGCTGCGCGCATGGGGATGGGCCGGGCTGGTCTCGCAGGCCGGGCTCGCGCTCGGCATCGCCGCGAAGATGCAGGGGCAGTTCCCCGCCTTCGGCGCCCAGTTCGGTGCGCTCGCCGTCGCCGCCGTCGCCCTGAACGAGCTGGCCGGCCCGGTCCTGTTCAAGCTCTCGCTCGACCGCACCGGGGAGAGCGGCCGGGGGGCCGAGACCGGGAGCTGAGCTCCCTACCCGGGAACGGCTCCGGGGTCCGGGACCGGCGGCGCGACCGGGTCGGCCTGCGCCGCCTCCACCTGCATGCCGTGCAGGTAGGTGTAGCCCCGCATCACGTCCTCGTAGAACTGGGAGAGCTTCACGCCCTCCTTGGGCCGGATGCTCCCGTCCTTCATCCGGACGTCGAGCGCGGTCTTCACCCTGCGGACCAGGTCGGCCGGCTCGTAGAGGAGCGACTGCAGGACCTTGTCCACGTGGTCACCCCGGATGATCTCCCCCAGGTAGAAGTCCTCCGGGTCGTCGTCGTCGACGTAGACGTGGACCTCGTTCACCCGGCCGAACAGGTTGTGCATGTCGCCCATCACGTCCTGGTACGCGCCGTTCATGAACATCCCGAGGAAGTACGGCCTTCCGGGCTCGAGCGCATGCAGCGAGAGGGTCTCGTCCACCCCCTCCCCCTCGATGAAACGGTCGATCTTCCCGTCGGAGTCGCAGGTGATGTCCACGATGGTGCAGTCCTGCGTGGGCGCCTCGGCGAGCCGGTGCAGCGGGACGATGGGGAAGAGCTGATCGAAGGCCCAGTGGTCGGGAGCGCTCTGGAAGAGCGAGAAGTTGGCCATGTACTGGTCGGCGATCTTGTCCCCCAGGTCGCGGGTGTCGCGTGGCAGCCGCTTCTTGCCGCGGTTCAGGGCCACCAGGCTCCGGGCCAGCTTCCAGAAGAGCGACTCCACGGTGGCCCGCTCCTCCAGGCCCAGGATGCCCAGCTTGAACATCTGCAGGGCCTCCTCCTTCTTGGCCACCGCGTCGTGGTAGACCTCGGCGCGGTTGCGGGGGGAGAGCGACGCCACGATCTCCCGCATCTCCCGCACCACCTTGTGCTCCCCGGGCTGCACCACCGACGCCGCGTTGATCTCGGCGCGGGAGCCGATCTCGATGCTCCCGAAGACGTTCATGATGATGCAGGAGTGGTGGGCGGTGACGGCGCGCCCGGACTCGGACACGATGTGCGGCTCGGGGACGCCCTCGTTGGCGCAGATGCGCTGCACGTTGTAGACGACGTCGGCGGCGTACTCCTCGAGCGTGTAGTTCATCGAGGAGGCGTACTCCGGGGTGCGCGACCCGACGTAGTCGACGCCCAGGCCACCTCCCACGTCGAAGTACTCGATGCCGAGCCCCATCTTGCGGAGCTTGGCGTAGAGGCGGGCTCCCTCGTTCACCGCGTCCTTCACCACGCGGATCTCGGTGAGCTGGCTGCCCACGTGGAAGTGGAAGAGCTTGCAGAGGTGCTTCTTGCCCGCCGCCTCCAGGATGCGGACCGCCTCGATCAGCTCCGGGGTGGTCAGGCCGAACTTGGCGAAGTCGCCCGACGACGACTCCCACTTCCCGGTACCGCGGGTGGAGAGCTTGGAGCGGAGGCCGATCCACGGCTCCACCCCGACCTCCTCGGCGGCCTTGAGAAGCGCGGGGAGCTCGGAGAGCTTCTCGATGACCACCACGACCTTGCGCCCGAGCTTCCGGCCGAGCAGGGCCAGGCGCATGTACTCCTCGTCCTTGTACCCGTTGCAGATGGTCAGCGCGTCGGGGTCGGCGTTGTAGCCCAGCACCACCATCAACTCGGCCTTGGAGCCTGCCTCGAGCCCGTAGTGGTAGGGCGCTCCGGCGTCGAGGATCTCCTCGACCACCTCGCGCATCTGGTTCACCTTGATCGGGTAGACGCCGTAGTAGCCACCCCCGTAGCCTAGCTCGGCCACCGCCTTGCCGAAGGTCTCGTTGAGGAACCGCACCCGGGCTCGCAGGACGTCCATGAACCGGACGTTGACGGGGAAGCCCAGGCCGCGCTCCTGGATGTCGTCGACCACGTCCATCAGGTCGATGGTGGGCCCGCCCGGACCGTGCGGGTGGACCACCATGTGCCCCTTCTCGTTCACCGAGAAGAAGCCGGCTCCCCACCCGGCCATGTTGTAGTACTGGATGGCCCGCTCGATGGACCAATCCGACGCGGGGGTTGATGCGGTGGCGTCGCTCTTCTGCTCGGGCAGGTTCATCGAGGACCCATGTACGACGTGGCGTCGAAAAATTGAAGGCGTTATCTAGCCTGGGTCCTTGCCCCCTGCCAGTCCCTCGAAGTCCCCGGCGCCCGCCCCCGGGAGTGCCACCGACCTCCGCGGCCGGCTGACGGAGGCGGCGGGCGTCTTCGCGCAGGTCCCGGGAACCTTCCGGCTCGTCTGGGAGGCCGACCGGCGGGGCACCCTCGCCATCGCCGCCCTCACCGGGGTGGCGGCGCTGCTCCCCGCGCCGGTCGCCTGGGTGGGGAAGCTCATCATCGACGAGGTGGTGCAGGCCGCCGGCACCGGCTCGCCCGGCGCCCGGGACCGGGTGGCGCGGCTGGTCCTGGTCGAGCTCGCCCTCCTGGCGGCCTCGCTGGTGGTCGGCCGCCTCCTGGGGCTGCTCCGGGAGCTCCTGCGGACCCACCTCGGCAACCGCATCAACGTGGCCATCCTCGAGAAGGCCCTCTCCCTCGAGCTGCGTCACTTCGAGGACGCCGACGTCTACGACAAGATGCAGAACGCCCGGCGCGAGGCCTCGTCGCGCCCGCTCTCGCTCGTCATGCAGGCGTTCGGGGTGGGCCAGAACGCTGTGACGCTCGCCGCCCTCTCGGCGCTCCTCTGGCGGCTCTCCCCCTGGAGCGTCCTCGTCATCGTGGTGGCGTCGATCCCCGCCTTCGTGGCCGAGGCCCGCCTCTCCGCCGAGTCCTTCCGGGTCAACACCTGGCGGGCGCCGGAAGGGAGGCGCCTCAACTACCTCGAGTGGATCCTCACCCGCGACTCCCACGTGAAGGAGGTCAAGCTCTTCGACCTCGGGCCGCTCGTCCTCGGCCGGTACCGGGACCTCTTCTCGAAGTTCTACGGCGAGGACCGGCGCCTCGCGGTCCGCCGGCTCGCGGCCGGAACCGGCTTCGGGCTCCTCGCGCTGGCCGCCTTCTACGGGATGTACCTGCTGGTGGCGGCGCGGGCGGCGCGCGGGGAGATCTCCCTCGGCGACATGACCCTCTACCTGGTGGTCTTCCGCCAGGGTCAGTCGGCCTTCCAGGGGATCCTCTCCGCCGTGGGCGCCATGTTCGAGGACGCGCTCTACATGTCGAACCTGTTCGCCTTCCTCGCCATCCCCACCGCCGGGGAGCGGGCGCG
>DAIEMM010000106.1 GCA_027349605.1 Anaeromyxobacteraceae bacterium | reverse complement strand
ACGAGCTCGCCGTTGCAGACGTCGCCGCGGACGAAGCGGTAGCGGGGGTTGCCGGCCAGGTCGGCCAGGTTCTCGGCGTTGCCGGCGTAGGTGAGCTTGTCGAGGTTCACGACCCGCCAGCCCGGCCGCTCGGAGAGGAGGAGGCGCACCAGGTTAGAGCCGATGAACCCGGAGCCGCCGGTGAGGAGCACGTTCATCGCGACACGTCCTTCAGGTCGAAGACCCGGGCCTGCGAGAGCGGCTTCCCGGCCGCGTCCTTCGCCGAGACCATCGGCACCATCCCCTGGAGCGGCCAGTCGATGCGGATGGCGGGATCGTCCCACCGGATGCAGTGCTCGTGCTCGGGCCGGTAGTAGTCGGTGGTCTTGTAGAGCACCTCGGCGGTCTCGGAGAGCACCAGGAACCCGTGGGCGAACCCGACCGGCACCCAAAGCTGCCGCTTGTTCTCGGCGGAGAGCAGCCCGCTCTCCCACTTGCCGAAGGTGGGCGAGTCCTTGCGGATGTCCACGGCCACGTCGAAGATCTCCCCCTGCACGACGCGCACCAGCTTCCCCTGGGCCCGCGGCAACTGGTAGTGAAGCCCGCGGAGCACCCCGCGCGCCGACCGGCTGTGGTTGTCCTGCACGAAGTTCATGGGGCGGCCGAGCAGCTCCTCGAGCGCGCGCTGGTTGTAGCTCTCGAAGAAGAAGCCGCGCGCGTCCCCGAAGACCTTCGGCTCGACGACCAGGACCTCGGGAAGCGTGGTGGGGATGAGCTGCATCAGAACACCTTCTGCTCGAGGAGGCCGCGCAGGTAGGCCCCGTAGGTGGACTTGCCGAGCGCCTTCGCGCAGTCGCCCAGCTGGGCGTCGGTGATCCAGCCCTGGCGCCAGGCCACCTCCTCCGGGCAGGCCACCTTGAGCCCCTGCCGCCTCTCGATGGTGGCGATGAACTGCCCGGCCTCGAGGAGCGAGTCGTGGGTCCCGGTGTCGAGCCAGGCGTAGCCGCGCCCCATGATCTCCACCTCGAGCTGGCCGGCCTCGAGGTAGCGGCGGTTGAGGTCGGTGATCTCGAGCTCGCCGCGGGCCGAGGGCTTCACGGCGCGTGCGTGCTCGACCACGGTCTCGTCGTAGAAGTAGAGGCCGGTGACGGCGTAGCGCGACTTGGGCCGGGCCGGCTTCTCCTCCAGGCTCACCGCGCGCTTGCGGGCGTCGAACTCGACCACGCCGTACCTCTCGGGATCGGTGACGGCGTAGGCGAAGACCGTGGCGCCCGTGGTGCGCGCGTCGGCGTCCCGCAGCAGTTCGTGGAAGTCGTGGCCGTAGAAGATGTTGTCGCCGAGGACCAGCGCCGAGGGGCCGCCGCGGACGAAGTCGGCGCCCAGGAGGAAGGCCTGGGCGAGGCCGTCGGGGCTGGGCTGCACGGTGTAGGCGATGCGCATGCCCCAGGCGCTCCCGTCGCCGAGCAGCTGCTCGAATCGCGGGGTGTCCTGCGGCGTGGAGATGACCAGGATCTCGCGGATGCCGGCCAGCATGAGGGCCGTCATCGGGTAGTAGATCATCGGCTTGTCGTAGACCGGGAGCAGCTGCTTCGAGACCGACAGCGTGGCCGGGTAGAGGCGCGTCCCCGAGCCGCCGGCCAGGATGATCCCCTTGCGCGCGGAAGGCATGTGGAGTGACTAGCGCGGAACCCCTTCCGGAGTCCAACGCCGCGTCGGCACGCCGCGTCCTGGCCCGCCCCGCGTCGGGGACGGCCCCTCAGCCCGGCGCGCCGTCCACCATCATGGCCACGAGGTCCTCGAAGCGGGTCGTGGCCTTCCAGGCGAGCTCCCGCCGCGCCCGGGACGGGTCGGCGACGAGGCGAGTGGGCTGCCCGGGGCGCATGAAGGCCGGGTCCTGCCTCACGTGGTCCTTCCAGTCGAGGCCGACGCGCCGGAAGGCCAGGTCGCACAGATCGCGCACCGTGTGGGAGACCCCGGTTCCGATGATGTAGTCGCCGGGCCCGTCCCGCTGGAGCATGCGCCACATGGCGTCCACCGAGTCGCCGGCGAAGCCCCAGTCGCGGGTCACCTCGAGGTCGCCGAGCCAGAGCTCCCGCTGCTTGCCGGCGGCGATGGCCTTCGCGGCGTGGCAGACCTTGGCGGTGACGAACTGGGGCGGCCTTCGCGGCGACTCGTGGTTGTAGAGGATGCCCGCGCAGGCGAAGAGGCCGTAGTGGGCCCGGTAGAGCGCCACCAGCTGGTGGGCGAAGACCTTGGCGGCGGCGTAGGGATTCGCCGGCGCGACGGGCGTCTCCTCGGTCTGGGGCGAGGTGGTGGCGAGGCCGAAGATCTCGGAGGTGCTCGACTGGTAGAAGCGGCTGTGCGGGGAGACCTCCCGCACCGCGTCCATGAGGTGGATGACCGGCCAGGAGGTGATGCGGATGGCGGTGGCCGGGTCCTCCCAGGACTGGGGCACGAAGGAGTGGCCCGCCATGTTGTAGACCTCGTCGGGGGCGACGTCGGCCACGCCGCGCAGGGTCTGGTAGCGATCGAGGAGGTCCATCTCCACGAGCTTCACTCCCAGCTCACGGAGCGGCCCGCCGCGGGGACCGAGCAGCGTGCCGGGGCGGCCGCAGCCGACCACCTCGTAGCCCTTCGAGAGGAGGAGCTTCGAGAGGTACCAGCCGTCCTGGCCGGCGATTCCGGTGACGAGGGCGCGGGGCATGGGTCCCCTAACTAGCGCAGATTCCTTTTCGCGGTCCATCGCTTCGCGATAAGTTCCGGCCCGATGCCCACCATCCATTGGCCCTCGGAGCGCGTCGTCGTGACCGGCGGCGCCGGCTTCCTGGGCGGCTACGTCGTCGACGAGCTGCGCCGGAGGGGTGCCGTGGACGTCGTCGTCCCGCGCTCCCGGGACTACGACCTCGTGGAGATGGAGGCGGTGAAGCGGCTCTACCGCGACGCCCGCCCCACCGTGGTCCTGCACCTGGCCGCGCGGGTCGGCGGCATCGGCGCGAACCGCGACAACCCCGGCAAGTTCTTCTACGACAACCTCATGATGGGCGTTCAGCTCATCGAGGCGGCCCGCCACGCAGGGGTGAAGAAGCTCGTGGCGCTCGGGACCATCTGCGCCTACCCCAAGTTCTGCCCGGTGCCGTTCCGCGAGGAGGACATCTGGAACGGCTACCCGGAGGAGACGAACGCTCCCTACGGGCTCGCGAAGAAGATGCTGCTCGTCCAGTCGCAGGCCTACCGCGAGCAGTACGGCTTCGACTCCTGCGTGCTCTTCCCGGTGAACCTCTACGGCCCGGGGGACAACTTCGACCTGCACACGAGCCACGTCATCCCGGCCCTGGTGCGGAAGTGCGTCGAGGCGCGGCAGAGGGGCGATCGCAGCATCGCGGTCTGGGGCGACGGGTCGGCCTCGCGCGAGTTCCTGCACGCACGCGACGCCGCCGAGGGCATCGTGGCGGCTTCCGAGCGGTACGAGAAGAGCGACCCGGTGAACCTGGGCGCGGGCTTCGAGATCCGGATCCGCGAACTGGTGCCGCTGGTGGCGCGGCTCTGCCGCTTCGAGGGCGACATCGTCTGGGATCCGACGAAGCCCAACGGCCAGCCGCGGCGCATGCTCGACACCTCCCGGGCGCTCCGCGAGTTCGGGTGGAAGGCGCGCATCGGCTTCGAGGAAGGGCTTCGCGAGACCGTGGAGTGGTACGAGCTGCACCAGCGCGGATAGGAGCACGAACAGTGAAGAAGGCGCTCATCACCGGGGTCACCGGGCAGGACGGCAGCTACCTCGCGGAACTGCTGCTCGAGAAGGGGTACGAGGTCCACGGCGTCGTCCGCCGCGCCTCCACCTTCAACACCGGCCGGGTGGACCACGTCTACCGGGACCCGCACCTGCCGGGCACGCGCCTCTTCCTGCACTACGGCGACCTGAACGACGCGTCGTCCTTGAACACCATCCTGCGCAAGGTCCGGCCGGACGAGATCTACAACCTGGGCGCGCAGAGCCACGTGCGCGTCTCCTTCGACGTGCCCGAGTACACCGGCGAGGTCACCGGGCTCGGGACGGTGCGGCTGCTCGAGGCGGTGCGCGACACCGGGCTCGAGGGCACGCGCATCTACCAGGCCTCGTCGTCGGAGATGTTCGGGGCCTCGCCGCCGCCGCAGAACGAGGCGACGCCGTTCTACCCGCGCAGCCCCTACGGCTGCGCCAAGGTGTACTCGTACTGGATCTCGGTGAACTACCGGGAGTCCTACGGGATGCACGTGTCGAACGGGATCCTGTTCAACCACGAGTGCGTCGTCGCCGAGACCCCGGTCATCATCCGCAGGAACGGGCTCATCGACATCGTCCCCATCGAGGAGGTCGTCCCCCACCGGACCGACCCCCGCCATGGCACGAAGTACTCGAGCGAGCCGGCATCGCCGCTGGAGGTCTGGGACCGGGATCGCTTCACCCGCGTCACCTGCATGACGGCGACCTACAACCGCGGCCAGAAGGAGGTCGTGCGCGTGGCCGCGCGCGGCGCGCTCTTCTCGGCCACGAGCGACCACGTCGTGTTCCTGGACGGGGAGAGGGAGGTGCCCACGGGCGACTTGCATCCCGGCGACTTCCTGGCCCTGGCGAGCTCGCCAGAGGCGACCAACGCGACCCAGGTGACGGAGGCCGAGGCCTGGCTGCTCGGGGCACTGACGGGCGACGGGTACATCAGCGCCGACGGCAACGTCCGGCTCACCGGGAACGACGTCGCCCTTCTCGACGAGGCGACGCAGGCCTGGCGGGCCGTGGCGGGCGGCGGCTTCACCCGCTGGACGGGGAAGTCGGGGTTCGGTGACAGGCCGGTCGAGGCCGTCAACCTCACGGGCGGCTCGTCCTGGGGCAGGTGGATCCGCTCCCAGATCTACACGGAGGCGGGCGACAAGAGGGTCCCGGCGCGCATCCTCAATGCGGGCCTGGAGGCCCAGCTCGCCTACCTGAGGGGCTACAACGAGACGGAGGGCCTCAAGGCCGGGAACTCGAAGTACGAGTTCAAGTCCTTCAAGACCGCGTCGCCGTGCCTCGCGGCGGGCCTGTGGTGGCTCGCGCAGCGCGCCCTCGGGCAGCGCGCCATCCTCTCCGTCGAGGACCGCGACGGGCGCGCGTACTACCAGATCAACCTCTCGGTGCCGGATGAGGAGCGGCAGGGCGCGAAGGGCGCACACCTGCGCAAGCCGGTCGCGGAGGTCCTGAAGACGACCCCGGTGCCGCACCAGGGCTGGCTCTTCGACCTCGCGACCGAGAGCGGGACGTTCCATGCCGGCATCGGCGACGGGTGGATTCACAACTCCCCACGACGCGGAGAGACCTTCGTCACCCGCAAGGTCACGCGCGCGGCCTCGCGCATCAAGCTCGGGGTGCAGAAGAAGCTCTACCTCGGCAACCTGGACGCGAAGCGCGACTGGGGCTACGCCAAGGACTACGTCGAGGCCATGTGGCTCATGGTGCAGCAGCCGAAGGGCGACGACTACGTGGTGGCCACCGGGGAGGCGCACTCGGTCCGGGAGCTCTGCGAGGCGGCCTTCGGGCACGTGGGGCTCGACTACCGCGAGTTCGTGGAGATCGACCCCCGGTACTACCGGCCGGCCGAGGTGGACTACCTGCTGGGGGATCCGTCCAAGGCGACGAAGGTGCTGGGGTGGAAGCCCCGGACCTCCTTCGCCGAGCTGGTGCGGCTCATGATGGAGAGCGACCTGGAGCTGGCGCGGCGGGAGCAGCGCGCCGGCGGGGCAGTCGACGGGGCGAACGGGTCCGGGGAGTAGCTTCCCTATCCGTGGGTCAGCTTCGCGGCGACGAGGCGGTTCAGGGACACGTTCTCCTCGGCGGCCTCCAGGGCGAGCTGGCGGTGGACCCGGGGAGGGATGCGGACCTTGAACTGGCCGCTGTAGCTGCGGGTGGACAGCGGGTCGGGGGGTTGCTCGCGGCCCCTTGCCATGTCGCGGACCACTTCCCTGGCGACCCCGACGATCCCCCGGAGCGCCGCGTCCTGCGACTTGTCGAGCCAGCTCAGGCTGGGCATCTCGGCGCAGAGCCCGATGTACTCTCGGTCCTCCTCCGACCAGACGACCCGGTACGCGTACTTCTCCGCAACATCCTGCTTCTTCATGGCTTCCTCTCCTGGAGCAACCTGGCGATCGCCTGAAGCACCTGGCGCACCTGGTATGCCTTGGCCTTTCCTCCATCACCCTGCTGAAGGTTGACGCGCGGGTCACCGGGCCACGGCATCTTCCAGACCCAGTGACTCGATCCCTTCGTCCTGGGTGCCCCGAAGTAGTGGGTGGCCACTCGGCAGACGTCTGTGAATCGCATCCCCGAAGGGTTGCCTTGCATCTCGGCCAGCAAGTCCTCGAGGCTCTTGCCCATCCACCTTATGGTGCCATTAATGGCACCATCTGTCGAGCGCAAGGAGTCCCGCGTCGGAGCCACGCCGGGGTATCCGGAGCGGACCCGAGGGTCCGCGGATCGGCCGGTCTGTCGAGGCAGGCCCGTGCCACGTCGACCCCGGGAGGTGGCCCCGGGTTCGCAGTGGCCCTGCGGGCATGAGCGAGCCGAGCTTCGAAAGTGTCCCCTTCGCTCCGGGGGAGGTCCCCCTCCCGGATGCCGTCATCCCCGATGCCGGGGAGTCGTCCCTGCGCCTCGCCGAGCTCCTCCGCGGCGAGCGGGCCAGCGCGGCCGAGTTCCTCGTCGCACTCGCCGACTTCGACCGGGAGCAGGCCTGGCTGCGGCTTGGCCATCCGAGCCTGTTCTCCTGCCTCAGCCGGGAGCTCGGCCTCTCCAACGCGGCAGCCTACTACCGGAAGGTCGCGGCGGAGCTGATCCAGAGGTTTCCCGAGGTGGTCGAGCCCCTTCGGGACGGTCGCCTGTGCATCACGAACGCGATCGAGCTGGCCCGGGTGATGAACGACGCGAATCGCGCCGAGGTGCTTCCCCGTTTCTTCCACCTGTCGAAGCGGGAGGCCCGCGCGGTGGCGGTGGAGATCCTGCCGGCCGCTGGCCGCTAGAAGAAGACGGCCGCCCGCGCGCCGGCGCCCCCGGCCGTCCAGCCGCTTCCGGCCTCCAGGTTTGCCGACACTCCCACCTCGCCGATGCCGACGCGCCAGGTGGCCTGCAGGTCGAAGCCGCCGCTCCGGCCCGCGTACGGAGCGTAGAGGTTTCCGGAGAAGCGGTCCCTCAGGAACGCGTCGCCGCGGAGGAGCAGCCGGGCGTCGAGCAGGTCGGCGGACGCGTACAGGAGCAGCTCGCGGCCGTTGCCGCCCATGCGGTGGCCGAGGGGCAGGTCCCCGGTGGTCCAGCTGTAGGTGTGCGTGTACCAGTTGAGCGAGTAGCCGGGCGACCGGCAGAAGGTCCCGCCCGTCTGCTCCTTGCAGACCTCCCCGAAGAAGCTGGCCTCGAGCCCCACCGAGACCTCCGGGGCGAAGGGCAAGGAGGGAAGGAAGACGCCGGCGTCGATCCCGGGCGCCTGGAGCCAGGCGCCGCCGTTGTCGTCGCCGCCCCACTCGCCGTACAGGGTGACGGGAACCCAGCTCTCGGTGGGGAGACGCCAGCGGCCGGACACCGAGAAGACGTTGTTGGACGAACCGTTGTTCTGGTAGCCAGCGCCCTGGTAGGTGATGGCGCGCCAGAAGTCGTCGAACGTGAACGGCTCGCCGGTGAGGTCCTCCCACGTCGACCCGCCCATCATGATGCCGCTCTGGATGCCGAACGTGAGGCGCGGCACGGGCTGATACTGCAGCGACCACTCCCAGAGCAGGGTGTTCGCGCCGTGCGTGGGCTCGCCCAGCCGCGCCAGCGAGACGTCGAGCGTGAGCAGCCCGATGTAGATGTCCACGGGCCGGTAGATCTGGAATTCCACCCGGTCGTGGAGGGCCTCGCCCCCGAACAGCACGCCGCCACCGGGCGCGCCGAACCCCGTCTGCACGGGGGCCCGGCCGGCCGAGAGCGACACCGGCCCGATGCCGGCCACGAGTTCGCCGGCCCACCGGACCTGCCAGGCCGTCCCCACCGGGGCCACCCGCAGCGCCAGGTAGTCGGAGAGGGCGGCGGCCGCCTCGGCGGCGAGGACGGGAGTGGACTCGCCCGGCGGGGCGAGCGACCAGGCCTGGGGCGGCGGGGAGGCCGGCTCCGGCGTCACCCCGTCGTAGCGGTAGCCGATCGAGGCCTGGCCACCGACGAAGCGCAAGAGCCCCTTCTCGTCGATGCCGCGCCACTCCTGCTGGAACTTCTCCTTCCAGCCCTTCGCCACGGCCGCCATGCCCGGCCGCTCCGTCTCGGCGCGCCGCGCACCCTCGTCGAGCGCCGCCCAGACCATGTACATGGGCGCCGCCTGGTTGGCGGGGAGCCACCCGGTCACGAGCCCGGCCCCGTCGAGCCGCGTCGCGGCACGGACCGCCCAGTGCCCGGGAGGGAGGAGCGGGGAGACCCCGTACCTGGGCAGCTCCACGGCCATCGCCGGGGTGGCGACGGAGAGGAGCAGCGAGAGGAGCCAGGCGACCTTCACGCGTCGTGCCTGGTGCGGGCGAAGGTGGACGACGCCGCGGCCAGGGCGAAGAGCAGCGCGGCGGCGAGCGACAGGGCGCCGGAGAGGCCGTTCACCCCCAGGAAGGCCACGATCAGCGCCCCCACGGCGATGGCGATGCCGTCGAGCGCCGCCGAGCCGCTCCGGCCGAAGAGCAGGAACCCCTCCAGCAAGAGCGCCCCGGCCGCGAGCCGGAAGTGGACCGAGCGGCGCTCCAGCGCGACCTCCACGGCGTCGTGGTTCGCCACCGCCACCGCCACGGCGAGCAGCACCGACCCCACCGCCAGCACCAGCACCCCGCCGGCGGCGGCGTCCTTCACCCGCCGTGCCTCCTCGCGGACCTCCCGGGTGTGCAGGTCCACCAGGGCCTCGAGCGCGCTGTTCCCCATCTCGGCGGCCACCACCAGCATCACCGCGAGGAGCAGCGCGAACCGTGCCGGCGAGGGCAAAGGCACCTCGGCGGCGAGCAACCCCACCGCCGAACCGGCCAGCACGTGGAGCTTCATGTTCCGCTCGCGAGCCGTGACCTCGACGAGTCCGCGCAGGGCGTGGCCGAAGGAGAGGAGGATGCCTGTGGGCATGGGCGGGCTATCCTACCAGCCGGGAACGAAGGCGGTACCTCGCGCCCCGGGTGGTTCCCGTACGGACCAGGAACGGGGCGGTGGCGAGGTCGCGGCTGGCCTGGCGGCGCGACGCGCGCCCCCGGAGCGCCTCCAGGTAGTCGGCAAGGGTGAAGGTGGGCGCTCGCTCTCCGAGCCGCTGCAACATGTTCATCCGCTGGGGCCGTGCCAGGGTTCCGTGGGCTCCCGACCCCAGCTCCTTGGCGATGGGCTCCTCACGGGAGACGTACCCCCAGCGCATGTACTCGGCGAGAGACTCCTCCGCATCGCGGCGGGCGAGCGCGCCGGCGAAGGCCCGTGTTACCAGGAAGAAGCGCTCGTTGCGGGCGGGCCTCACCTCGGCGAGGACGAA
>DAIEMM010000103.1 GCA_027349605.1 Anaeromyxobacteraceae bacterium | reverse complement strand
GTCTCCGCGGGGGCGGCGCGTGGGGAATGCCCTTCAGGAGGCCGCATCTCGCGCGGGGACGCACCGCGCGCTCGCAGGCGAGGTTCGAGATCCGCAGGCGAGATCGCGCCGCTGCGGCCGTCCCCGTGCGTTTCCGGAGGGCCGGAAATCCCGTGAGAGAGTGGACGCATGAACGCACGCGAATGGTCCCTCCGTCACGCAGAGCTCCTCCGCGCGGAGCGAGGTGCCCTGGCCGAACTGCTCCTCTCCCTCGCCGAATTCGACGAGCTGGCGATGTACCGGGAGCTCGGCTTCGCCAGCCTTTTTGACTACCTCCACCGGGAACTGGGGCTCTCCCGGGGCTCGGCCCACTACCGCCAGGTCGCCACCCGCCTCGTCGCCCGGTTCCCGGAGGTCGTGGAGCCGCTTGGAGATGGACGCTTGTGCCTGACCACCGTCATCGTGCTCGCCCGCGTGTTGACCGAGGCCAACCGGTTCGAGGTCCTCCCGCGTTTCTTCCATCTCTCCCGGCAGGAGGCGGAGCAGGTCGCGGTGGAGATCAGGCCGGTCGAGGTGGTGCCCCGGAGGACGGTCGTGACCGAGGCGACGGTCCGGTCGCCGGCGGTGCCACCGGAGCCGAGGGCGAACATGAAGGAAGACTCGCGTTCAATCGTTGAACGGGCTCCGACCCGGACCCTGGTCGAACCGCTCACGCCTCGCGAGACCCGGATGCACGTCACGGTCACCCCGGAGTTCGTGAAGCTCCTCGCCAGGGCGAAGGAGGGCCAGTCCCACGTCCAGCCTGGCGCGACCGACGAGCAGGTGCTGACGGCGGCGCTGGAACTGCTCATCGCCCAGCAGGAGAAGCGGCGAGCCAGCGTGCCGCCCCGGGTGAAGCGGGAGGTGATGAAGCGGGACGAGGGGAAGTGCACGTGGCCGCTCGCGGACGGTGGCACCTGCGGCTCGACCGTGCGGCTGGAGGTGGACCACGTGGTCCCGCGCGGAAGGGGCGGCCCGTCCACGACCGACAACTGCAGGATCCTTTGCAAGGCGCATAACCTGGAAGCCGCGCGGCGGGTGTACGGCGACGAGGTGATGGACCTCTTCGCCCCCAGGGACCCGGTCGCAGGCGAGCCGTGCGCCGCCTACTTCGTACGCGGCGCCGTGGGCGTCGCCGTGAGCGCCCGCCTCGCGATCCGCCCCAGCAGGATCACCACCGCGACCGTCGCCAGGAGGCCGGCCCACTGCAGGACCCTCTCCCCCGGGCCGGCCTGCGGCCGACCCGCCACACCCGGGAGGCCGCCGAAGGTGGCCCCCGCCCAGGCCCACGCGAACGTGATGGGAGCCATTCCGAGGATCGAGGCCGCGGCGAAGGCGGACAGCCGGAGCCGGGTGGCGGAGAGGGCGTAGTTCACGACGTTGTACGGGAAGAGCGGAGAGAGGCGGAGGAGCAGCACCAGGAAGATACCCTGCCGCCCGACGGCCTCGTCGAGCGCGGCCAGCCGGGGGTCCCGCGCGAGGCGGCGGGCCACGGCCCCCTGGAAGATCGTCCGGCCGGCCAGGAACGCCACCGACGCACCGGCGGCCCCCGCCGGAAGGGCCAGCGCGAATCCTCCCCAGGCCCCGTAGGCCACCCCGGCGGCCACGGTGAGGGGCCAGACCGGCAGGGCCAGGACCGAGCCCGCCGCGTACGCGAGGACGAAGGCGGCCACCCCACCTGGCCCGGCGGCCCGGGCCCATCCGGAAAGGCCGGCCAGCCACTCCCTCCAGGGGGCGAGGAGGAGCAGGGCCGCGGCCGCCAATGCGACCAGCCCGGCGAGGATGACGCGACGGCGCATGACGAGGGGCGGAGGATAGCGCTAGGCTCCGGGGATGGCCACGGTGCGCGCCGTCGTCTTCGACGCCTACGGGACGCTGCTCGACGTGAACAGCGCCGCCGAGCGCGCCGGCGACGCCCTGGGCGATCGCTGGCGGGCGCTCTCCGACCTCTGGCGCCGCAAGCAGCTCGAGTACACCTGGCTGCGCAGCCTGATGCGCCGGCACGTCGACTTCTGGCAGGTCACCGGCGAGGCGCTCGACTACGCGCTCCAGGCCCTCGACGTCCACGACCCGGCCCTGCGCAAGCGGCTCATGGACCTCTATCTCCACCTCGACGCCTACCCCGACGCGCGCGCCACGCTGGTGGCGCTGCGGGAGCAGGGGCTGCAGCTGGCCGTGCTGTCCAACGGGTCCACGGGCATGCTCGACGCCGGGATCCGCAATGCGCGCCTCGACGAGCTGCTCGACGCGGTGATCTCGGTGGAGGAGGTGGCGGTCTACAAGCCTTCACCCGAGGTGTACGCCATGGCGGCCCGCCAGCTCGACCTGCTCCCCGGCGAGATCGGCTTCGTCTCCGCCAACGGCTGGGACGCCCACGGCGCCAGCGCCTTCGGGTTCCGGGTGGCCTGGTGCAACCGGACGGGCCTGCCGCCCGAACGCCTGCCCGGTGCGCCCGAGGTGGAGATCCGGTCCCTCTCCGAGGTGCCGGCCTTCTTCGCCCGCTGAGCCGCCCCGCCCGGCCGGCTACCGGTGGTCGGCGGCCAGGTCGGGGTGCTTCTCCAGGTACTCGGCGAAGGTCCCCGGGAAGTCGTTGACCGGCTCGCCCGCCCGCACGTGCCAGATCCGGGTGGCCACCTCGTCGACCAGCTGCTGGTCGTGGGTCACGAAGATGGCCGTCCCCTCGTAGCGCTTCAGCCCCTCGGAGAGGGCGGCGATGGCCTCGAGGTCGAGGTGGTTGGTGGGCTCGTCGAGGACGAGCACGTTGGGCTTGTCCATCATCAGCTTGGCCAGGAGCAGCCGCACCGTCTCGCCGCCGGAGAGGGTCGCGGTGGGCTTCATGCGCTCCTCGCCGGAGAAGAGCATCCGTCCGAGCAGGCCGGAGATCTCCTCGTTGGAGAGCTTGTCCTCCTGCTCGCGCAGCCAGCCGAAGGCGGTGGTGCCGGGGTGGATGAGTCCGGCGTGGTCCTGCGGCAGGTAGCCGGGCACCGCCTGGTGCCCCCACTTCGCGCTCCCGGACGTGGGATCGAGCTCCCCGACCAGGAGCTTCACCAGGGTGGACTTGCCGGCCGCATTGCGCCCGATGACGGCGATCTTCTCCCCGCGGGTGACCAGCGCCGTGATGGGCTGGATCACCTCGTTGCCGTGGAAGCGCTTCTCGAGGTCCCGGATCTCCAGCGTCTGCTTGCCGCTCGGCGCCTTCACCTCGAACTTGATGAAGGGGGCCTGGATGTTCGAGCGCTTCAGGTCGTCGAGCTTGAGCTTCTGGATCTGGCCCTTGCGGCTCTGCACCTGCGAGGCCCGGGTGCCCGCCGAGAAGCGGGCCACGAACTCCTGGAGCTGCTCGATCTTCTTCTTCTTCTCGGCGTTCTCCGACTCGATGCGGTTCCGGACCTGCCCCTTCTGCCGGACCATGTCGTCGTAGCCGCCGGTGTAGACGATGATGGTCTCGTAGTCGATGTCGGCGATGTGGGTGCAGATGGCGTTCAGGAAGTGTCGGTCGTGGCTGATGGTGACGAGCACGCCCTCGAAGTCGTGGAGGAAGCGCTCCAGCCAGCGGATCGACTCCAGATCGAGGTTGTTGGTGGGCTCGTCGAGCAGGAGGCCCTGGGGGTTGCCGAAGAGGGCCTGCGCGAGCAGCACCCGCAGCTTCAGCCCTCCGGCCAGGCTCTTCATGGGCTGGTCGTGCCAGCCGTTCTCGATCCCGAGGCCCTGGAGCAGCTCGGCGGCCTGCGCCTCGGCCTCGTAGCCGTCCTCCTCGCCGATGACGCCCTCCAGCTCGGCGAGCTTGTGCCCGTCCTCCTCGGAGATGTCGCCCTGGGCCAGGATGTCGTCCTTCTCCTTCATGGCCTTCCAGAGCACGGAGTTCCCCGCGAGGACCACGTCGATGACCCGGTCCCCTTCGTACTTGAAGTGGTCCTGGCGCAGGATCCCCAGCCGCCTGGGGCGGTGGACGCTCCCGGTGTCGGACTCCTCGTCCCCGGAGAGGATCTTCATGAAGGTGGACTTCCCGGAACCGTTCGGGCCGGTGAGGCCGTAACGGCGGCCGGGCGAGAAGGTGACGTTCACGTCCTCGAAGAGCTTCTTGGGGCCGAAGGCCTTGGTGACGTCCTGGACCGAGATCATGGCGGCGCCGATGTACCGCAAGTCCGCGCTTTTCGCGAGGGGATCGCCTTATGCTCCCCCCATGGGCAAGGTCCGGGAGGTCGTTCACATGCGGGTGATCCGGCCGGTGAAGCAGCAGCTGTGGCAGGGGGTGACGCCGAGGACGCTCGCCCTCTCGCTGGCGCTCGGCGTGGTGATCTCGGTGATGCCCGTCCTGGGAGTCACCACCGCCATCGCCCTCGGCGTCTCGGTCGCTTTCCGCCTGAACCACGTCGCCATGGTGGCCGCGAACTACCTCGCCTACCCTGCGCAGATCCTGCTCTTCATCCCGTTCTTCCAGGCCGGGGCCTGGCTCACCGGCGGCCCGCCCGTCCCCTTCTCGCTCGAGCAGATCCAGAGCGAGCTCTCGGGCGGGATCTGGCCGACCGTGGTCCGCTACGCGGAGGCGAACGCCCGGGCCGTCGGGGCATGGCTCCTCCTCGCGCCGGTGGCAACCTGGGTCCTCTACGCCGTCTTCGTCCGCCTGCTCGCCCGCCTGCCCGTTCCCCGGCAGGAGGCGCCGCCCGCCCCGTGAGCCGGGGCGTCCCACAGCGCGTCTTCGCCGCCTGCGTTCCGGGGCTCGAGCCCGCGCTGGCCCGGGAGCTCGACGCTCTCGGCCTGTCGGCCCGTGCCGTGGCTGGCGGGGCCGAGGCGGAGGGGCCCGACGCCTGGGCCGTCGCCTGCCTGGGGTCCCGCGCCGCCGACGCCGTGAAGGCCCGGCTCTGGGAAGGGCCCGCATCGGGGATCGCGTCGGCCCGCAGCGACCTGGCGCGCCGCCTCCCCGGCGTGGAGCTCGAGCCCCGCCGCGAGGGGGATCGCTCCACCCTCTCCGCCGACGCCGCCGGGGCTCCGCTCATCAAGCGGGGCTGGCGGGCCCGGGTGGGCGCCG
>DAIEMM010000100.1 GCA_027349605.1 Anaeromyxobacteraceae bacterium | reverse complement strand
GCGAGCTCGTGCTGGAGCGCGTGCTGGAGACGGCGGGACTCACCGAGGGGCGCGAGTACGACCTGCAGCTCTCCCACACCGACGACGAGGGCGGGCGCAAGCGGCCCGACGCCCTCGTCTACCTCCCCGGCAACCGGGTCGTGGTGGTGGACGCCAAGTGCTCGCTGACGGCCTTCGTGGAGGCCTCGCGGGCCGTCACGGCGGAGGCGCGCGAGGCGGCGCTCGACGCCCACCTCGCGTCGATCCGGGGGCACGTGAAGGGGCTCGCCGCGAAGAGCTACCAGGACGTGGTCCAGGAGCGGACCCTCGACATCGTGCTGCTCTTCGTCCCGAACGAGGCGGCCTTCCACGCGGCCATCTCCCGGGCGGCGGGGCTCTACGAGGAGGCGTTCCGCCAGCGCATCGTGATCTGCAGCCCCACCACCCTGCTCGCCGCGCTCCAGCTCATCAGCCACGTCTGGCGCTCGGAGAAGCAGAACGCCAACGCCCAGGAGATCGCCGAGGAGGCCGGCAGGATGCTCGAGAAGCTGGCCGCCTTCGTGGAGGACCTCGAGGGGGTGGGGAGGCGGATCGACCAGGCCAAGGAGAGCTTCGACGCGGCGCGAAGCAAGCTGGACACCGGTCGCGGCAACGTGATCGGAAAGGCCAGGGCCATCGCCCGGCTGGGCGCGCGGGTGAGGTCCGAGAAGGTGCAGGGGCTGCTCCTCGAGGGTCCTGCCGGGGAGGCGGACGAGGACTGACGCACCGTCCGGCGGGGCGGGATCAGCAGGCAAGCGCCTGGGCGACGACCTGTCGTGCCGGGAGGGCGCCGGGCGCCGCCTGGATGTGGAGCCACCGCGACGCCTCCACCGTTGCGAAGTCGAGATGTTCCAGGGCACCGCGCCGTACGGCCGCGCGAAGGATGGGCAGCGTCTCGACTGCGGTCATGCCCACGGGCGTCACGTCGGCCGCCAGCCCGTGGGTATGCGCGGAGAACGGAGCCTGCTCCCCGCCGATCATCCGATCGAGGCTCGGCGAGCGATAGCCGCTCTCCACCCGGAGGCCCACTCCCAGGATCGCCTGGACCGGCTCGAACACGTCCAGCGCGAAGCGGCGCGCATTCTCGCGAAGGTCGGGACGGCCCTGCCAGTGGCGCTCGTGTTCCTGGCGGAAGCCGGGATCCGGGGCGGCGACGTAGGAGGCCACCGGGAGGTGGGGGCTCAACGTCTCGGGTGCGTCCGGTCCAGCCGTCGCGGCGGCCTCGATCAGCCCGGCGACCGTGATCCCGTAGGCCTCCGCGAGCTGGAGCAGGATGGCGAGGGAGGGAACCCTCCTGCCCTGCTCCATCCGGCAGAGGTTGCCGGGGTCGATCCCGGTCCGGGCGCAAACCCCACGGCCCGTGAGGCCGGCGGCCAGGCGGGCGGCGCGCAGGCGACCCGCCAGCGGCGTGGTCAAGGCAAGCTGGCATTCGTTCATGACGGCTCCTTCCGGTGCGGATCGGTTGGGGGACGACCAGCTACCAGCAACGGGCGTGCCGGCGCCTCGAAGGCGCAGCCGCTCGAATGCATTGTCCCGGATGCAACCCAATCGATCCCGGGAAGCCCCCGCGAACGTTCGTAGACGTTCGCCGAACCCGTCGAGCGTTCCCCACCTGCCGCGGGGTTCCCGCGCGGGGTCGTTCACCGGACACCGCGAAGGGCCGGTACGTCCCGTGCACCCTCGATTGCGCTGGAGGGAACCAGGAATGCTGCACGACTTCGTCCGGACGAACACCGCCGACCTCATCACCCGCGCCAGGCAGAAGGTCCTGCAAAGGCCATGGCCGCCGCCGTCGGCTGCGGAGGTCGAGAACGGGATCCCCCTGTTCCTGGGCCAGCTCGCGGAGACGCTGCGCCTGGAGGAGAGCCGGACCCCGTTCTCCCCGGGAGAGATGGACGCCTCCGCCGGGCAGCACGGGCGGGAGCTTCTCGGGATGGGGTTCACCGTCTCGCAGGTCGTCCATGACTACGGCGACGTCTGCCAGGCCATCACCGAGCTCGCCATCGAGAAGGGGGCGACGATCAGGTCGGTGGAGTTCCACACGCTGAACCGCTGCCTGGACGACGCCATCGCGACGGCCGTCACGGAGTACGGGCGGCTGAAGGAGGAGTCCACCGCGCGCCTGGAGGTCGAGCGGCTGGGGCGGCTGGCTCACGAGCTGCGCAACCGGCTCCAGACGGCGCTGCTCTCGTTCGGGGTGCTCAAGGCGGGAACGGTCGGCATCGCGGGCGCCACCGGCGCGGCCCTGGGCCGGAGCCTGGTCGCCATGAGCGCGATCATCGACGGGGCCCTCGCCGAGGTCCGGCTGTCGGCCACCTCGCCACGGCGCGATCGCGTGTCGCTGCTCGACCTCGTCGACGAGGTCGCGATCGCCGCCAACCTGCAGGCCGAGTACCGCGGCATCCGGCTGTCCGTCGAGGCGGTCGACCCTGCCCTGGTGGTCGACGTGGACCGCCAGCTCCTGACGTCGGCCCTGATGAACCTGATCCAGAATGCCCTGAAGTTCACCCTCCCGAAGGGTGGCGTCACGATCCGCACGGGCGCGGGGAATGGACGTGTCTTCATCGACGTCGAGGACGAGTGTGGAGGGCTCGAGGAAGCCGCCGTCGACCTCGTTCGCCCTTTCGGCGAGAGGTCCGGAACCGATCGTACGGGGCTCGGCCTCGGCCTCTCGATCAGCCGGAAGGCCGTCGAGGCGAGTGGCGGCGAGATCCATCACCGGAACCTTGCCGGCAAGGGCTGCGTCTTCACGATCGACCTGCCCCGGGCGACGCCCGTGGCACCGGCGTCTCCACCCGAGTAGAGGTCTGGGATGCGCATCGTCGGGATGGGTCTCTTCCTTCTGATGGCAGGATGTGCCGGGGTCGAGCACGCTCCGGCCGGGAGCGCCGCGCCAGCGGAGGTGGGTTCGCCGGTCGCGGCCCCGGTCGCGGCTCCGGTCACCGCTCCCGCAGCAGAGGCGGCGCCTGCGCCGGCCCCGGCCGCGAACGGCCTTCCCGGGTCCCGGTCCGTGACACCGGGCGCCGCCCAGAACGCACCGCCCGTCGCAAGGCCGCCGGCAAAGGCCCCCGCCCCTCCCGCGCATCCCGCCGCAGCCGTCGCCCCGGCAACCCCGGCAGCGGCAGCCGCAGCCGCGCCGAAGAAGGCGCCCGCAGCGCCCCCCCTCGACCTGACGACCCTGGAGGCCCGGCTCCGGGCGACCGACGCGATCGGCATGTTCACCAAGCTCGCGCTCAAGAACCAGGTCGACGACCTTCTCGAGCAGTTCCGGGAGTACTACGCGGGGAAGCTCAAGACCTCGCTCGCCGAGCTCAGGCCCGCGTACGATCGACTGCTCATGAAGGTGCTGGCGCTCTTGCAGGACGAAGACCCGGACCTGGCCCGCGCCATCGTGGATTCGCGCGAGCCGATCTGGGGCATCCTGGCCGACCCGAATCGGTTTGCCACCCTCTAGCGGGAGACACTCCATGAACAGGCGCACGAAGATCCTGGCCCTGGCCGTCGCGATCTGGGCGTTCCTCCCGGGGCCCTCCCGGGCTGCGGAGGACGCTTCCCTCCTGAAGGACATGACCTCCGTGATCGCCTTGCTCGGGCTTCCCTGCGGCCAGGTCGTCAGCGTGGTCAAGAAGGGCGAGAACGATCACGTCGCGACGTGCCAGGACGGCAATCGCTACCGGGTCTTCCAGAACGCCCAGGGGCGCGTCGTCGCGGAGAAGCAGTAGGCGCGGAGCTAGTTGTCGTGATTCCGGCCCTGGTTCCCGTGGCCCTGCTGGCCGCGGTTGCCGTCGTCGTGCTCCTGCCCACGCGCGGACTGCGGTTGCTGCGCGGGGGGGCCACCGTGCTTGCCCTGTTCCCTGTAGGCCTGCTTCACCCTCGCGTCCCGCGGGCGGTACTTGTACTGGGTGACCTGGAGAGCCTGCTGATGGTGCCCTTGCGGGTAGAGGTCTCCTGCGTACCGCCTCTGGTAGGTCGGCAGCGGTGCGGGACGAGGTGCCGCGTTGCGGTTCCACCTGTCCCATCCACGGTTGTGCTGCTGCCACTCCGGGCCCCAGTGCTCCCCCCAGCGCGGCGGGGCGTCGGCCCGCCAGCCGTTGAAGTAGGCCGGCGGCTGCCGGTAGTAGCGAACGGGAACCCGCAGGATGAAGTCGGGGACGCCCCGCGGGGCCACCTGCGCCCACGGACCGTTGTACCAGGAGCTCGCGTACCAGTTGTCGCCCTGGTAGACCCAGTACATCCCGTCGTAGAAGAAGTAGTTCGAGTTCCCGCCCGGGGCGTAATAGACCGGGTAGCCGGGCACGCGGACCATCTGTGGATAGGCCGGCTGGTTGATTCCGATCTGGACGGATGGCAGGCCGATCTGCAGGCTGACCTGGGCGGCCGCGGGATTCGCCGAGGTCAACAACAACCCCGCCGCGATTCCCATCGTTCGAATGACGTTCACGTGATGCCTCTCTTTCGACCCCCCGCCGTTGCGTGGGGCGGAGGGTGTATGAAGCCCGGCGATACCCGGTGCCGGGGGCATCGGGGTCTGAGGGTTTGCCCCTACTCGCCCGAGGGGGCAGGAGCTGGCCGGGAGGCGGCGACGACCGGGACCCGTTAGGATGCAGCCCTGAACCCTCCGGGAATGTTGGAGTTTCCTCATGCGGATCGCGATCATCGGCTCTGGCCCCGCCGGCTTCTACGCGGCGGAGGCGCTCCTCAAGCGGACCGACACCCCGGTGGACGTGGACGTGTTCGACCGCCTCCCCACGCCCTACGGGCTGGTGCGCGGCGGCGTGGCCCCCGACCACCAGAAGATCAAGTCGGTTGCCCGTGTCTTCGCGGGCACCGCGGCGCGCCCCACCTTCCGGTTCGTGGGCAACGTGCAACTCGGGCGGGACGTGACCGTGGAGGAGTTGCGCCGCCACTACCACCAGGTCGTCTACGCCACCGGCAACGAGTCGGACAGGCGCCTGGGCATCCCGGGCGAGGGCATCGCCCGCTGCACCCCGGCCACGGTCTTCGTGGGCTGGTACAACGGGCACCCCGACTACCGCAACGCGAAGATCGACCTGTCGGTACCTCGCGTCGCGGTGGTGGGCAACGGCAACGTGGCCCTGGACGTCTCCCGGATCCTCCTGCGCACCCGTGCCGAGCTGGAGAAGACCGACATCGCCGGCCACGCGCTCGAGGCGCTCGTGCACAGCCAGGTGCAGGAGGTCTTCGTGCTGGGGCGGCGCGGGCCGGCACAGGCTGCATTCACGCCTGGTGAACTGGAGGAGCTGGGCGAGCTGGAGTCGGCCGACCCAATCGTCGACCCGGCCGACCTCGCCGACGGCGCGGTGGTGGGCGAGGAGTCGCGGAAGGGAAATCTCCACCTCCTGCGGGCCTATGCCGCCCGTCCGCAGCGACCCGGGGCGAAGAGGCTCCACCTGCGCTTCCTGGTCTCCCCGACCGAGGTGGTCGGCGACCCCGCAGG
>DAIEMM010000086.1 GCA_027349605.1 Anaeromyxobacteraceae bacterium | reverse complement strand
TCACCGGGTCGGCACCGATGAAGCGCTCGCCGGTCCGCTTGCCCTGCGTGTAGTAGGAGTGGAAGGCGCCGATGGTCTCCTGCAGCCAGAAGGCCACCCGGTGCGGCTCCCAGGCCAGCGCCGCACCGGCCACCAGGTCGGGGAAGGAGAGGATGCGCTTGACCAGGTCCATCTCCTCCGGCGCGGTGAGGACCGAGAGGGTCGCGGCGTCGAAGCGGGCCGGAGGCGCTCCCGCCGCGGCCGCCTTCTCGAGGATCCGGGCCAGCCGGGCGTGGCCGTACTGGACGTAGAACACCGGGTTGTCGAGCGTCTGCCGCTTGGCCAGCTCCAGGTCGAAGTCGAGCTGGGCGTCGGCGCGGCGGGTGAGGAACATGAACCGGGTGGCGTCGCGCCCCACCTCGTCCACCACCTCCTGGAGGGAGACCACCGTGCCCGCGCGCTTCGACATCTTCACGGCCTCGCCGCCGCGGGTGAGGTTCACCATCTGGATGAGCACCACGTGGAGGTCGCGCCGGGACGCGCCCAGGGCCTCCAGTGCGGCCTCCAGCCGGGGGACGTAGCCGCCGTGGTCGGCGCCCAGGACGTCGACGAGCTGGTCGGCGCGCTGCCGCTTCTCCCAGTGATAGGCGATGTCGGCGCAGAAGTAGGTGGGCGTGCCGTCGGCCTTCTTGACCGGACGATCGACCTCGTCTCCGTGGAGGGAGGACCGGAAGAGCAGGAGGTCGTCGGCCTCGGTGATCCCCTCCTCGTTCGGCGCGCCCGCGGCCGGCGCCGGCTGTCCCTTCCTCGACTTGGGGGGAGGAAGCTTCCCCCAGTAGACGAGGTCCTTCGCCTCGAGCTCCTCGAGGAACCGCTGCACGGTCCCCGAGTCGTAGAGCCTCTTCTCCGAGGACCAGACGTCGAACGAGATGTCGACCGCGGCGAGGTCGGAGCGGATCATCTCGAGGACGTGCGCCACCGCACGGTCCCGGAAGAGGTCGAGCCACTCCCCCTCGGGAGCGTCGAGGAAGCGCGGTCCGTGATCGGCGACGAGCGACCGCGCGATCGCGATCACGTACTCGCCGGGGTAGCTCTTCGGCGGCATGACGACGGCGCGGCCGAGGAGCTCCTGGTACCGGAGGTGGACCGAACGGGCCAGCGTCTGGACCTGGGCGCCGTAGTCGTTGACGTAGTACTCCCGGGTGACGGCGTGGCCGCTCCAGTCGAGCAGGCTCGCGACCGCGTCGCCGGTGACGGCGTTCCGCCCGTGCCCCACGTGCATGGGTCCGGTGGGGTTGGCCGAGACGAACTCGACGTTGACCCGCTTCCCCTTCCCCACCTCGCTCCGGCCGAAGCGCGCCCCCTGGCGCTCCACCTCGGCGAGCCCCGCCAGCCAGACCTCCGGGCGCAGCCTCACGTTCACGAAGCCGGGTCCGGCGATCTCCATCGACTCGATGGCCCGGCCGGCGTCCTCGGCGCCGAGCAGCTCGACGAGCCCCTGGGCCAGCTCGCGCGGCGGCCGCCCGGCCGGCCTGGCGAGGACCATGGCCGCGTTCACCGGGAAGTCGCCATGGCGGGGGTCGCGGGGCGGATCGACGCTGAACGGCGTCTCGAGGGCGGGCCAGCGCCCTTCGGCGGCGCCGCGGGCCAGCGCCCTTCGCACGATGTCGACGACGTGTTGACGCATGGGGGCAGGGTCATACCTTCGCCCGCAGGCGCGGGCAAGCACGGCGCCTCCGGGGCGTTCTCGCGGGGTGCGCTCCAGGGTAGGCTCCCCGCCATGGGCACGGAAGGAACTCGCCTCGGCGTGGCGGGGCGGACCGCCGCCCTGCTCATCGGCCTGGCCTCGCTGCGGCCGGGAGGAGCGACAAGGACCTAAAGACCGCCCGCTCCCTGCAGCGCCGCGCCCAGTTCCTGCTCGACTTCGTCGAGGCCGAGAACTCCACGGGCTTCCACGCGCCGCAGGAGGCGACCCGCATCCTCGGCGAGTCGATCAACCTCTCCCGCCAGGGCCAGCTCGCCCTGCTCGACCCCGCCAGGGACTAGCAGCTCTCCGGGAGCTCGTACGCGTCGAAGGCCCCGCAGCGAGGGCAGCGCCAGGCCCGGACGGCCGCGCCGCCCCCGCAGCGCGTGCAGCGGAGCAACCCGGCGCTGCGCATGAGCGCGGCCACCATCAGGTCATGACGGCCGGCCAGCTCGGCCGGATCCGGTGGGGCGGAGTCGCGCAGCAGCTCCCGGAGCGCGAGCGTCACCTCGCCGTCCCCGTCCCGGGCCAGCGCCTCGCGGAGCGGCGCCAGCGCCTCGGCGGCTCGCCCTGCCGAGGCGAGCCACCGGCCGCGCAGCGTGAGCAGGCGCGGGTCGCCGGGGCGGGCGGCGAGGGCCCGGCCGAGCGCCGCCTCGGCCGCCCCCGGCTCCAGGTCCGAGAGCGCCGGCCAGGCGAGCAGCGCGGCCTCCGGCGCGGCCAGGAGCGCCCTCTCCAGCGCCTGCGCCGCTCCCGGGGCGTCTCCGGCGGCGGAGAGGGCCTCGGAGAGGGCCAGCAACCCGTCGGCCCCCGCCGGATCGGCCTCCTCCGCCTCCCGCGCCACCGCCAGCGCGGCGGCCAGGTCGTCCTCGCGCAACTCCCGGCTCCGGGCCGCGAGCAGGTGGGAGAGCAGCCGGGCGTCCGGGCCGCAGCGGCTGCGGTGGATCTCCACGGCCTCGCCGAATCGCCTCTGGTCGACGAGGACGTCGCGCAACCCTTCCGCGGCCAGGACGTCCCCGGCCGCCATGAGCCTCCGGTAGGCCTCGGCGGCGTCGTCCAGCATGCCGGCCCGGCGGTGGTCGTCGGCGAGCTGCCGCTCCACCTCGGCGCGACGGCCGGCCGGGAGCCCGGGCCGGTGCAGCATGTTCCGGTGCAGGCGGATGGCCCGGGGGAGGTCGCCCTCGCGCTTGAAGAGGTCGCCGAGGGCCAGGTAGGTCTCGATCGCCTCCGGGCTGCTCAGGCGGGCGGCGTCGGAGAGGGCCTCGATGGCCGCGTCCGGGTCGTCGGAGATCATCGACCGGACCCCCTTGAGGTACGCCCGGGCCTGCTCCCGCCGGCGGCGGAGCCGGTGGCCGAGGACGGCGGCGACCACGGCCAGCCCGATGGCGATGAGGAACCAGTGCATGTCCGCCCGCGTCCCGGCCCCTTCAGGCTCCGAAGCCGTCCCGGATCTTCGTCCAGCTCGCGGCGAGGTGCTCGACCATCACCTTCGTGTCGGAGAGGACCGGCATGAAGTTGGTGTCGCCGCCCCAGCGCGGGACGACGTGCCAGTGGAGGTGGTCGGCGATCCCGGCCCCGGCCACCTTGCCGAGGTTCATGCCCACGTTCATGCCTTCCGGCCGGTAGGCCGAACGGACGGCGCCCAGCGCGCTGCGGAGCTCGGCCTGGAGGTCGGCGAAGTCGTCCGCAGCCAGGTCCTCGAGCCGGGAGACGTGGGCGCGCGGAACGACCATCACGTGGCCGCTGTTGTAGGGGAACCGGTTCAGGATGGTGAAGGAGCGGGGCGTGCTGTGCACGACCAGGTTGCGCCGGTCGGCCTCCTCGCCCTGCTCCGCCGGGAAGGTGCAGAAGATGCAGCCCGTGGGCTTCACGGCCTCGATGAACTCCATCCGCCACGGCGCCCAGAGCGGCTTCTCCACGGTTCCCCCGCCTAGCGCGCCAGGAAGTAGATGCCCGGCCCTTCCATCGTGGTGGACTGCCGGTGCATCTCGGCCCGCAGCGTCTCGGCCACCGTCTGGGCGACCTTCTGGGCCACGCCCCCCAGGAGGTCCTCGAGGAAGCGGGCCCGGTCGTCCGGGGGGTAGACGAGCCGCGGCTCTCCCCGGATCTCGGCCAGCTCCTTGGCCAGGTCGACCGCGTCCTGGAAGCCGCCCAGCTCGTCGACGAGCCCCAGCTCGACCGCCTGCTCGCCGGTCACCACCCGTCCGTCGGCGAACTTCTCCACCTTCTCGACGGGGAGATCGCGCCCCTCGGCCACCGCCTGGATGAACTGCCGGTGAATCCGGTCGGCCAGCTCCTGCCAGTAGGCCCGGTCACCTGCCGTGAACTCGCGGAACGGGCTGCCGGCGTCCTTGAGCTTGCCGGCGGTGACCGTGTTCATCTCCACGTCGAACCGCTGCATCAAGCCGCGGACGTTGGGGAAGGCGCTGATCACCCCGATCGATCCGGTCAGGGTGCCGGGCTCGGCGACGATGCGGTCGCAGCCCATGGCCACGAGCAGCCCGCCCGAGGCGGCCATGTTGCCCATGGCGCAGACCACGACCTTGTCCTCGGCCAGCCGGCGCAGGCCGTCCAGGATCTCCTGGCTCGTGCCCACCGCGCCACCCGGGGAGTCGATGCGCACCACCACGGCCTTCATCTCGGTGTCGTCGGCGTAGCGCTTCACGACCTTCAGCACCGGCTCGGACTCGACCGAGCCGCGGCCCATCCCGATGGGTCCCTTGATGTCGAGGACGCCGATGCGCGGCCCGGATGCGAGGTGCGGAGTCTCGCCCTTGACCGCGCCGTAGGCCAGCCAGAGGAAGGCGAAGAAGACCAGGAAGAGCCCGCCGAACACGAAGAGCACGACCGCCAGCGCGGCGCGGTCGCGCCGGGGCGGTGGCTGCGGCGGGAGCGGCGGCTGCGCCCACGCCGGGGGTGGGCCCCACTGTGGTTGCGCCCAGGCGGGCGGCGGTGCGGCCGGCGCCGGGGAAACCGGCGTGGCGGGGGTGGTGGGCAGCGGCTCTGGATTCTCGTTCTCGCTCATGACCGTCCGAGAAGACCACGGGTGCCGGGGGGCTGCAACTGATCGCGAAAACGAAACGCGCACCGGCGCCAGGGGCGACCGATGCGCGTTCGATGTCCCGCCGAACCGCACCCAGGATCGGGCGGTGCGGTGGGGGGCTCTTGCGCCGGCTGAAGCCGGCGCCGTTAACCCTTGCGGCGGTTGAACTTCTCCATCAGGTCGCCGAGGCGGGCGCGGCCGTCGCCCTGCTTGCGCAGGTACTCGCGGTACTCGTCCTCCCCGCCGTCGCGGCTGAGCGCCTTGATGGACAGGGCCACCTTGCGCTCGTGCGAGTCGATGTCGATGACCTTGACCTCGACCTCCTCGGCCTCCTTGACCACGTCGTGCGGGTTCTCCACCCGCTCGTCGCGCATCTCGGACACGTGGACCAGCCCCTCGATGCCGGGCTCGATCTCCACGAAGGCGCCGAAGTCGGTCACCTTGGTGACGCGCCCCTTCAGGCGCGACCCGACCGGGTGGCGGTCGGCCAGCGTGGTCCAGGGGTCGGCCTGGTTCTGCTTGATGCCCAGGCTGAACCGCTCGTTCTCGACGTCGATGTTGAGCACCGCCGCCTCGACCACGTCGCCCTTCTTGAACTTCTCGCCCGGGTGCTTGATGCGCTCGGTCCAGGAGATGTCGGACACGTGCACGAGCCCGTCGATGCCCTCCTCGACGCCGACGAAGATGCCGAAGTCGGTGACGTTGCGGACCTCGCCCCGGATGACCGATCCGATGGGGTACTTGTCCTCGAGGAGCGTCCAGGGGTTGGGCTCGATCTGCTTCATGCCCAGGCTGATGCGCTTGGCCTTCGGGTCGATGTCGAGGACGACGGCCTCGACCAGCTCGCCGGCGTTGAGGAGCTTGGACGGGTGCTTCACCCGCTTGGTCCAGCTCATCTCGGAGACGTGCACCAGGCCCTCGACGCCCTGCTCGAGCTCGATGAAGGCGCCGTAGTCGGTGAGGCTGACCACCTTGCCCTTGACCCGCGTGCCGACCGGGTACTTCTCGTCGGCGCGGTGCCACGGGTCCTCCTGGATCTGCTTCAGGCCCAGGCTGACGCGCTCGCTGGCGGGGTCGAACTTCAGGACGACGACGCGGACCTCCTGGCCCACCTCGAACATCTCGCTGG